>JAOZKP010000696.1 GCA_029935295.1 bacterium
GAATAGATCAAACAGTCGTTTCGACACACCACTCATCCCGCCAAAATTGACCGAACCGCGCCAATCACCCGTTCAACATCATCGTCAGACATCCGGGTATAGATAGGCAGGCTGACGGCGGCCTTATAGGTTTTCAGCGCTTCGGGAAAATCGTCTGGTTTATAGTAATAACGCTCCCGCCAATAAGGATGCAGGTGCAGAGGGATGAAATGAACGCTGCAGCCGATCCCGGCCTCGGCCATCAATTCAATAAAACGATCCCGCGGCACCGGCGCCCCTTTCGTCAATCTTAAAACATACAGATGCCGGGCATGCATTTCGCCGTCCGGGACCGCCGGCGGCAGCAGCACCGGCAAATCTGCCAACCCCAAGTCATAAAGCCGCGCAATCTCGGCCCGGCGTTTCTGAAAGGCATATATTTTTTTAAGCTGATGAATGCCTACCGAAGCGGCAATATCGGTCATGTTATATTTAAATCCGGGGGCCACAACTTCGTAATACCAGGAGGGCAGCTCGGACGAATAGCGGTCAAAAACATCCTGGCTGATACCGTGCAAACGCATCACCCGGCAACGCTCGGCAATCTTTTTATCCCGCGTAACCACCATCCCCCCTTCTCCGGTAACCAGGGTTTTGGTTACATAAAAACTATAAACCGTGGCATCGCTCTGCAAAGCCCCCACCAGCTGCCCGCCGCTGGTCGTCGGAATCGCATGAGCGGCATCTTCAATCACCTTCAAATCATATTTTTCCGCTATTTTCAGGATAGCGTCCATATCGCAGGCCAACCCGGCAAAATGAACCGGAATAATCGCCCTGGTCTTTTCCGTAATGGCCTCTTCAATCAAATTCGGATCAAGGTTAAACGTTGCCGGATCAATGTCAACCAGCACCGGATTGGCCCCCAGATAGCAAACCACCTCGGCCGTCGCCGTAAAAGTATACGGCGTGGTGATAACCTCGTCGCCGGGGCCGATGCCGACCGCCTCAAGGGCCAGATGCAGCCCGGCCGTCGCCGAACTGACCGCAATCGTCTCAATTTCGCCGCCCAGAAAATCAACAAAATCAGATTCAAATCTCTTGGCCTTCAAGCCGGTCGTCAGCCAGCCGGAACGCAGGGAATCGACAACTTCATTGG
>JAOZKP010000264.1 GCA_029935295.1 bacterium
TTCTGCTGGTTTTTCTTTTTAACTGGCAGCCGCTTTTCTCAAACCAGTCTGGCGACGGGCTCAATCTGCCGGAAGTGGTGGTGGTGGGTGAAGATAGTGCCCGGCTGGAAGGATTTCGAGATTTCGGCCTTCTGCCAAAATTGGCGCCGGGGATAAAACTTGAGCCGGTGGCCGATAATTTGACCCTTAAATCTGGGGCCACAGGTCCCGGGCCGGGTTGGGAAACAGCGCAAACTCAGGCCCCGGGGTGCGCTTACCGGAATTCGTTGACCGCCTCTTTAGCTCGTGGTTTCGGTGGGGCCGAGGGTTATTACCGTAGCGGTCGTCAGAAATATATTGAAGGTCTATTGCTTGAGGCCCGTAGCTATTTTAGCGAAGGTCTCAAAAAATATAAAGAGTCTGAACTGATTCCTGATTTTCATTACTGGCTCGGGGAGATCGATTTTCGGCAGGAGAGATATCCGGCTGCCCGGAAACATTTCGCAGTAGTTGCAAACTCACCCGGACATCGATTTTATCATTTTTCATGTTACTCCCTGGCCTGGCTTGATTATCGTGAAAAAAGTTATGTAGAGGCTGGCAAATGGTTTGCGATAGCGGCTGAAAGCCGGGAGCGGCGTTTGGCTTCCGCCGCTCTTTTCTGGGAGAGTGAAGCTCTTTTTCAGAATGCGGAAACAGCTGCCGGACACTCTGTTCTTCTGCAGTTGACGGCAGAGTATCCCGATTCCGCAGAGTATCGGGCCGCACTTTACCGTTTAGCAACCTTGGCTTTCAACCAACGAGACTATAAAATCTCACTTGATTATCTTCGGGCTATGCCTGAACCGGCTGCCGGTGCCGATATGCTGCAGCGTCAGGCCGATTTGGCCCGGGGCTGGTGCGGTTATTTTTTGCAGAAATACAGTAATGCTGAGTCTGTTTTCAGAGAGCTTCAAAGTGATATTGCCGGGGTGGATGATGTTGTGCCGCTTGCATTTCTGGGTGAAATTCTCGCACAAATCAAACTTAATAAGTTCGAAGCCGCCCGGGCAGCGTATGTGCAGCGTCCGGAACGTTTGCTTCAAGCTCCGGTTGCGGCTGCAGCCTTAAGGGAGCTGGCGGTGGCTTTTGCTGAGGCCGCGGAGCCGGAAACTGCCGTCACTCTTGGTCAAGAACTGATTACCAATTTTCCGGTAACACTCCTGCAAGTTGATGATTTTCGGCGCCTGGCCCGGCTCCAGGCAACTCTTGATGACAACCGGGAAGCTCTGCAAACTTTAAGCACCGGGATTGTTGCTTTCTCAGCGCAAGGAGAGTCAGATGTTACCCTTGTTGTTTTGCGGCTGGAAGAGGCGCAGATTTTATACTCTGCGGCAGAGTTTGAAAAAGCGTTGCTGGTTTTGGAGTCCCTGTTTGTAAAGAGATGGAATATCAAAGAGACAGCCGACCGTTATCGGGTTTATCTTCTTTTAGTCCGTACTTTGAATCAGTTGGGCAACTACTCACGTACTCTGAACCTGCTTGCCCAGATACCGTCTGATTTTGCTATAACCCGGCAGGCTGATCTTCTCTATGAGCGGGGCTGGGCCGCTTTGCAAAGTGGAAATTTCAGGTTGGCGGATAATGATTTTTCAGCCTATCTCAAGATTGTCAAAGAGACTGAAGGTAATACTTCCGTTATTCAGAATGCGGATCTGAATCGGGCTGAAGCTCTGTTTAACCTGCATCAGGATCTGGAGACCGATGCACTGCTGGTCCGGTTTGCAAACCGTTGGCCGGAGAGTGAATTTCTGCCGCGGGTCCGCAATTATCAGGGCCTGTTAGCGTTAAGGCGGGGCGAGTTTGAAGCTGCGGCCGCAATTTTTACAGACCTGGAATCTTCGGCAGTGAAAATTGATCCAAAACTTGCGGCCGAAATCATTTACAATCTCGGTGAAAGTCTTTTCAGCCTTGAGCGCTATCCGGAAGCTATTGCCGTATATAAAAAATTGGCGGCAAAAGATCCTCAGCTTAAACTGAGCGGCCAAGCCCTTATCCGTATGGGCGAGAGCTATTTTAATCAGGGTAAATATCTTAAATCGCAACTGGTTTACCTGAAAGCCAAACAGCTTTGGCCGGATACTGAAATTGATGAAAAGGCCAGTTACGGACTGCTTCTGCTGGCTTACAATCAGGATAAATTTCCTTATCTTGAGATTGAGGTGAAAAGTTTTATTAATCGTTTCCCGGATTCATCATACACCGTACCGCTGATGTTATTGTTGACTGACCTCTATCAGCGCCAGGGGCGGGAAGCAGATTTATTTGCTCTGTTGCATGATATCGAAACCGGTGATTATGCGGCGGATCTGCAGCTGGAAGCATTTTTTCGTCTTTTTAAACTTGATCTTAAAAAGGGTCGTAAAGAGGCGGCCCGCAGTGATTGTCAGCGACTGCTGCAGCGGTTTCCGCAAAGTAAGTATGAGTGTGATTGTCGTCTGTATCTCGCTCGTTATGCTTTTTTAAAGGGAAGTTATAAAGCGGCTTTGGTAAAATTAGATGCACTGTCAGCAAATGGCTGTCCCGACCCTGATCTTAGTCAGGAGGTGACTTTACTTAAAGCTCGGATCTGCCAGCAGTCGGGAGATGACTTTAAAGCGCGTAAACTGTACCTTGAAGTGGCCGAAAACGGGACCGGCACTGATGCCCGGGCCTTTATAGCTTTTGTTGGGCTTGGTGATATCTTTGTTCGTGAAAAAAAGTTTGATGAGGCTCTATTTTTCTACGATAAAGCCAGCCGAAATCCGATCAAGACTGAGGCTGCCGCCGCGGTTCTGAAAAGTGCTGTGACTTTGGAAGCCGCAGGCCGGATAAGCGCGGCCCGGAAATTGTATTTGCGGATTAGTTACCTCTATCCCGAACAGCAGCATATCGTCGGGGAGGCTTTGCTGGCAGCCCTGCGTCTGGCAAAACAGGAAAAAGATAAAGCTACGGCAAATAAGATTACAGAAAAATTAAATGCTTTACAGCTTGATAAAGCGCAACGCCGTGAATTTGAAAAACTAACGGCATTGTGATAAAATAAAGACAATGCAGACCTGAAGTTTGCAAATTAAGTCATTAATTTATACAACCCAACCCTCTGGAGGCTTTTTGATGTATCAGTTTATTATGAAAGGTGGGTACTTGATGTACCCGATTATATTATGTTCAGTTATAACCCTGGCCATTCTCTTCGAGCGCCTGTTTGCTCTGCGCCGCAGTCGGACAATTCCGGAAAAATTTATAATTGAAGTAAGTGATCTTGTTCGTCAGCAGCGGATGGAGGATGCTTTAACCCAATGTCGTCTTAATGATTCATCAATCTCACGGGTTCTGCAGGCCGGTATTTCCCGGCATGATAAACCCCGGCAGCAGGTTAAAGAGGCAATTGAGGATGTTGGCCACCTTGAGGCCGCTAATCTCGAGCGTTTTTTAAATATTCTCGGGACGATCGCGGGGATTGCGCCGCTGCTCGGTCTCCTCGGGACCGTAACTGGTATGATTAAAGCTTTCAGTGTGATTTCACAGGCCGGTATCGGCAATCCGCAGATGCTTGCCGGCGGAATTTCAGAGGCGTTGATTACCACCGCTGCCGGTCTGACCGTGGCGATTCCGGCATTTGTCTGTTTTAAGATCTTGCGCTCCCGGGTTGATAAACGGATTTTGCGGATGGAGCGGGTATCGATAGAGATTCTTGACCTGATCGATCAGGACGAGGTGCGAGGCTAGCTTATGCGTTTTCAGACCCGTAAAACAGACGATGCTCAACTTGATATGACGCCTTTGGTTGATGTTGTCTTTCTGCTCCTGATTTTCTTCATGCTTTCGACTAGCCTTTCGGTCAATCCCGGAATTAAGATTGATCTGCCGAAGGCTTCAGCCGAGCAGGTGAAAAAGAAGAAAACAACTTTGCGAGTTGCAATTGAGGCCGGCGGCCGGATTTTTCTTGAAGGTAAAAAGTTGAGTCTTGAGCAATTGCAGGAGAAATTTGCCGTCGTGGGTAAGAGCAGTGGTGATGAGGCCCTGGTGGTGATTGAAGCCGATAAAAAGGTTTATCATGGCCTGGTGGTTAAGGTTATGGATGCGGCTAAGAGCTCCGGTCTTAATAAACTGGCAATTGCAACTCAGCCGGAAGATAAGTAGAGGGCACCTCTAAAAATTGC
>JAOZKP010000697.1 GCA_029935295.1 bacterium
GTTCAAATCCTCTCGTCCCGACCAATAATAAAAACAGCCACTTGCATTGATTTGTAAGTGGCTGTTTTTTAATATGAACATTGTTGGTTCTGATATTTTGAAGATGTAAAATGTTCGTGATCGGATGGGATATTAATGGAGGTTCAAACCAAACTACTGAAATTAAAGGACTGGTTCGAGGATTATACTTCCGGTTTCTACTCCAACGAACCCATGGTTCAGCAAAACATAATACTGAAAGCTGAGCATACACGCCGGGTTTGCGAGGCAATTCTAATGATAGGAGTCAGCCTGGAGTTATCCAGTGAAGATCTTTCTATTGCTGAAACATGTGCGCTTTTGCATGATATCGGCCGATTCGAGCAATACAAGCGATACCGGACGTTTTCAGATCATAAATCAAAAGACCATGCCGCACTCGGCGCGGACGTGATACAGAATTTACATGTACTGGATGGCATTGAACCTGAAACGGCGGAGATGATTATTTGGACGGTAAGACACCATAACCGTGCAGCCTTGCCTGAAAATCAAACGTCACGTGGTCTTTTATTTTTGAAACTTTTGAGAGATGCTGACAAGGTGGACATTTGGCGCGTGGTGACCGAGTATTACCACCGTTCCGGAAATCAACGGAACCGGTCCATTGAACTGGATCTGCCGGATACGCCACAGGTTTCGGACGCGGTCTACGATGCGCTGATGAATAGAACCCTTGTACAGATGTCAGACCTCAAAACCCTTACGGATTTCAAGCTGCTTCAGATGGGATGGGTCTATGACTTGAATTTCCCTATGACATTCCGGATTGTCCGGGAAAAAAGATTCCTCGAATCCATCCGAGATGCTCTGCCAATATCCTCTTCTCGCGTGAGAGATATCTACAAAAGGGTTCAGGCACATGTGTGTGAATCATCGGGTTAGGGGTCAAATCTTTATCCTTGACAAAATTGCATTTGAGTAACTTCGGATTTCGATGGACATCGAGAACGCTACAACCTTGCTTTGCCCTTTTTAACGGGGTCGCAGCTTTATAAATGGTGGGTTGTTTTGGCCTTGTACACGAGCATCTTAATCACCATTTATAAAGCAACAACCCCAATCGAGACGGTGCGGGTGAAATCCAGAGTA
>JAOZKP010000056.1:0-396 GCA_029935295.1 bacterium
AAAAAAAACCTCGACTCAGAATGACTGGATTGGGTTGAAGAAGTCAACTAACTCACTGAAATAATTGACCTTGTATCGTTGACAAACATTCTTTTATTTGCTAAGTCTATAATATATTATAAATGAAAAGTAACTATATTAGGTTTTGCAAATGGACATTTTCGACAAGATGAAGGTCAAGTGGCCCTCAGCGGTGGTGGCTCAAACGAGTGTGGGTGATTTCACCGGAGGCTTAATCAAACCGCGTACCCTCGCTAATTAAAATTCTTTAGGCATTGGTCCCAAAGGTAAATATCGGCTCGGGCGGAAGGTATTTTACGATGCAGATTACGGTGGACCCAAACATCTAGACAACAATTGACGGTTGCTAAGCTATATGTCTGGGGGTTTAGAATT
>JAOZKP010000056.1:406-12922 GCA_029935295.1 bacterium
CCTTAATTAATACATTGTTGTATCAATGTAACCAATCAAGAAAGAAATGTCGATAAAAAAATACCCGGCTTTTTAGGGCCGGGAATGGTGTCGAACTAAATCTCTAAAACTGTACGGGAAGATCTTAACTTATTCACTTTAATACTAAAACATTTTTAACTGTTGCACTTACAAGTTGAATCTAATATGTTTTTTATTGAACTTTTATACGATATTTGCAACACCTTTTCAAAGCATGAAAGAGTCATTTTCTATGGAATAAATCTTCATTTTTCGATAAAAGGTACTCCGCGATACCCCCATCAATCTGGATGATTTTGTTATATTTCCCCCGGTAGTATTCAGAGCCTTAATAAATAATTCTTTTTCATTATTTAAGATATTGAAAATGTTCGAGTTAACTTTATCATTGGAATTTACTTGAACTTTGTGAGGAAACAGTTCCTCGGGAATATGGTTGGTGCTTAGTATCTTATCTTCACAAATACTTGAACTCCTTTCGATGATGTTCTCCAATTCGCGAACGTTACCTGGCCAAGTGTAATTTGATAATAAATCCACTGCTTTTTTAGAAATATGGTTTGTGCATGTCTGCCCAGAAGCGTTTAATTTGCGTAGAAAAAACATGGCTAAAATGGGAATATCTCCAATCCTTTCTCTTAGGGATGGGATTATTATTGTAAACACGTTTATCCTGAAGAAAAGATCTCTTCTGAATTTACCACTTTTTATCTCACGGGTAAGATCTTTATTTGTTGCTGAAATAACCCTTATGTCTAATTTTATTTCTCTGTTTCCTCCAACCCTTGAGATAGTTTTATTTTGTAAAACTCTCAAAAGCTTAGCCTGCATTTCTAAAGGCATATCTCCAATTTCATCTAAGAAAATCGTTCCGCAATTTGCTAGCTCAAATTTGCCTGGACGACCACCTTTTTGAGCGCCTGTAAAGGCTCCAGATTCATATCCAAAAAGCTCGCTTTCTATAAGCTCCCTTGGTATTGCGCTACAGTTTACAGCAATAAATGGCCCATTTTTGTATTTACTTTCGTTGTGTATTGACGCTGCAAAGAGCTCTTTCCCTGTACCTGTTTCACCAATCAAGAGAATATTTGCATTTGTTTTTGCTGCTTTCTTAGCTAAAGTTATTGTTTCCTGCATTTTATCAGAATTACTTATTATGTCTTTGAAAAAAAACTTGGCTTTAGCTCCGACTGATTCACTGATGAAATGGTATGCTTGCTTTTTCTCCCACAAATTGATTATTGCTCCAATTATTTTTTTATCTTGTTCCAGTATAGGATTAAAGCTCACATAGCAATCAACAGTTTCGCCGTTTGGTAGAAAAATTTGACTTTCAATCTTAGTAAAAGTTTTTCCGTTTGTAAGGACATCATTTATAACCGTTGGGTTAAAATAATCATAAAAACTTGTTTGGTTAAGTAGATTATTGTTTTTTATATTTTTCGAAATGTTCTGATTATTTTCAAGATTAGAAAATTTGATGATGCCGGTTTTGTCAATAATTAATACTCCGTTTTCATGAGCTTGTATTGCGGATTTAAGAAAATTATGGGCAAGTATGATTTTTTGTTGGGCGCTAAAAAGGGTTAGCATTGTTCCAATTGCATGTGTGGCCGCAATGACCATGCCGAGGGTATGTGGATGTGCTTCATGGCATTTCATTGTGACATTCATAACGCCTAATAATCTTCCTTCTGGAGTATAGATTGGGGAAGCCGAACAAGTATAAGGATGGAAAAACTTGCAATAGTGTTCAGCTCCAGAAATTTGGACGGGTTTTCCAAATTCCTTGCACATACTCATGGAATTGCTCCCTACGAAGTCTTCTTTAAAGTTTAGACCTTTCATATCATTGAAATTTTCAGGCAATAGGTAATTTTCTCCAGCAAGTACTTTCACAAAATTCAGATCTCTGTCAGCAAGCAGCACCAGAGTTTCGATGCCTCCAATAATTGATAAGAGGTTATGCATAAATGGAATAGATTGTTCAACCAGGTTTATGTTATTTTGAGCAGGGTTATGTGATCTTTTTAAATTTTTACACTGATTCAAGTTACCTTTAATGGGGTCTATGCCTTTATCCTTGCAGCGAAGCCATGCTTTACGTATGGGTAGGGGGACTTGTTTTGTGTTGATACTGTATCCCTTTATAAATTTTCCCCATTCTCTTTCTAAAATTTCAAATTTATTAATTTCACCTGTACTTTCCTCTTTCTGTAGTAGATCCTGAGTGTTTACCATCTATTATATTACCCCGCAATGTGGTGTCTTAGGAGTTTAGATTTATTTTTATGATTTCTGTATGGTTTCCAAACCACATTTATAAAATAATGACATATAGTTTGTGCGGAACGTAAGATAAATATGCACAGGGGGTTTGAGTGTCAAACCATAATATCAAGTATCAACTTGTTCCAGATAAGTCAATAAATTGTTTTATTGTGACATGATAGTGATACATAACCGTGGCAATATGACACAGTTTATTAGTTTTGAAAACGATGTAATTGTTAAATATTATAATAAAGTTCTTCTTATTTAGAATGTACTCATAAAATTGTAACAGTCTAAAAATATAAGAGATATAATATAATATTAGTTGTAAGGAATCTCTATAATGTTCTCATAATGTTTTTATTTTATGAATATGGTACATCGTTTGCTATATGTTTATTGATATAATTGATTTCATTTATGTCTTGATCATCACATTCAACACATAAAAAGGAGGAAGTTTATTGTGGGGAAAATATGGAGAGTAGATTTATCGACACAAAAGGTTAACTTTGAGCATGTTAACGAAGAATACAGGGCCTTAGGAGGTCGTGGCCTAACCTCTAAAATAATAGCAGATGAGGTAGACCCCAAATGTGCTCCTTTGGGCGAAACTAATAAACTTATTTTTGCTCCTGGTATACTGGCGAGTACTGTTGTTCCTAATAATGGCCGCCTTTCTGTTGGAGCTAAAAGTCCTTTGACTGGAACGATTAAGGAAAGCAACACAGGAGGTAGCTCTGCTCAGTATTTTGCAAGGCTTGGGATACATGCCTTGCTCATACAAGGAAGGGCTGACAAACTAATATACTTGGAGCTGTCTAAAGAAAATGTAAAAATAAGATCGGCTGAAATGCTTAAGGGGATGGGCAATTTAAAAACAGTAGAGATTTTAAGGAAAGAATCTGGGACTGATAAAATATCAATAATCTCAATTGGCCAGGCAGGAGAGATGAAGTTGTTAAGTTCTTGCATCTCAGCTACTACCCCGGATTTTTTGCTAAGAATGGCTGGAAGGGGTGGGTTAGGTGCAGTTATGGGTTCGAAGAATCTCAAGGCTATTGTTGTTCATGATACAGACGAAAACCAAGTGGAAATAAGCGATAGCCAGAAAATGAAAATCTCGGCAAAGCAACTTACAGAAGGTATTTTGAAACATCCTTTAATACCGGCATTAGAAAATCTTGGGACGGCGGTTCTGGTTGGCATGGTTAATGATCTTGGGGCTCTTCCCACAAAGAATTTTACTAGTGGAAAATTTGAAGGTGTAACCAGAATTTCTGGAGAAAATATGGCCGAAGTGCTTTCAAAAAGACCAAACGCTAAAACAAAACACCGATGCATGAATGGGTGTCTAATAAATTGTTCGAATGTTTATACAGATGACAAAGGTGACATTATAACTGCAGGGCTGGAATATGAAACACTTGGCCTTGTGGGTGCGAACTGCATGATTGATAACCTGGACACTATTGCTGAAATTGATCGGGTATGTGACGATTTGGGTATTGATACGATGGATACCGGGAATGCGCTTGCTGTAGCAATGGAGGCCGGAAAAATTTCATGGGGAGATGGGAAAAAAGCTCTCGAAATTATCAAAGAAATTGAAAGGGATGGAAAAGATGGGAAGATGATTGGAAATGGTTGCCAGTTTACAGGTAAATCATTAGGGGTTAAGAGAATACCCGTTGTAAAAGGGCAATCCATACCATCCTATGATCCAAGAGTGCTTAAAGGGACGGGTGTTACTTATGCAACCTCCACAATGGGTGCGGATCACACCTGTGGGAATGCTCTTCCAAGCCCTGCAAATCCTGACTATAATCCAACTTCACCAACAGGACAGGGGCCTTTATCAAAGTACTTACAGGCTTTTTTTGCTGCGATTGATACGCTTGGGGTCTGTCTTTTTGCGTCGCTACCACTATTAGATTTCCCAGAACTGCAAAGAGACCTGATAGATGCCGTGGAGGCAAAATTAGGTGTCCTGCTTGAGGATGATTATTTAATAGAGATTGGTGAATTGACGATGAAGGTAGAACGGGAATTTAACGAAAGAGCAGGTTTTTCCATTGAAGATGACCGCCTGCCAGACTTCTTTTACAAAGAAAAGTTAGATACAACCGGAACTGTGTTTGATGTGCCGGATGAGGAGATAAAGGAGGTATATGATTTAAACCGATAAAATGATGTGGATTTAATTAATGTTTTCATGACAACAGAGATGAAGGAGGAGATGAAATGTGGAATAAGATAAGCAAAACAATTAAAATAAGTGTCTTGACTGTTTTAATGGTAGTTTTTTCTTTTGGTGCAGCGATGGCTTTTCACCAACCTGCCTTAAACCTTGGAATGACAAATATATTGGATGCAGTCATACCTCCTCCCGGAGTCTATCTTGAGACTTATATGTATTGGTATAATTCCGATGAACTCAGAGATGGAGATGGAGACAAGCTTCCTTTACACAATGAAGTAACTACAACGGTCGTTATGCCCCAATTGGCATGGTTCCCAGAGAAAAAACTCACGGACAACTTGGGATTTGGTGTACAGATCTTAATGCCCGTTGTAAACATAAACATGGACTCAGATCTGGGAATGACCGCTAATAACGATAGCCTTGGTGATTTCTGCATTGGCCCAATCATTTACGGCACACCCATCAACTTGGGGAATGATTTCCAATTACATTGGTTTGTAGAGTTTGACACGTATTGCCCCACGGGTTCGTATGATAAGAATAACACTGTGAATCCATCATCCAATCATTGGACATTTGAACCTTGGGCATCTTTTACATTGATGATGCCACATGGATTTTCCTTCAGTACGCGTCAACATTTTACATATCATACGACCAATGATGACTACCTGCTGCCGGATGGTAAGACGCATGATTTGCAACCAGGAATGTGTTATCATTTCAACTATTCCCTGATGAAGACGGTGGATTTTATTAGCCCAAGCTTGCGCGTGGGTCTTGTTGGATATTACGAGAAGCAACTAACGGAAGATGAGCTGGATGATCACGACATGAGCGATTCCAAGGAGCAAGTTTTTGCAATTGGGCCAGCGATTCATTATATAACTAAAGGCGGTGTGGTGGTTAGTCTGAAGAGCTATTTTGAAAGTGAAGTGGAAAATAGGGGTGAAGGTACTGCCATCGTGGGTAGAATTATTTTCCCATTCTAAAAATTACTTGATAAATGTCGGTTGATTGTATGTTCCTAAAGTGCATTCAAGTTTAGATTGGCGTTCTCGTTGAATATATTGGAATATATAAGGAGTAAATATAAACATCAAATACACCTTATATCTTTGCGAACTGGTTATTTTTGTTATGATTTTAAGAAGAACCTGAAGACAAAGCTGTAATAGAAAGGCAAGTTGCAAGTAATCTTAACCTGAAAGGAGTATTAACATGGCTTTTAATTTTGAAAGAAAAGAATTTCCATTGTTGTATGTGAATCAACATTCTCGCGCTATCGTCGGATGGGGTGCAAGTAAGATGGCGGGTCAGGAGTGTCAGATGTATGGCATAAAACATGCCTTGTTGGTAACTACAGGTCTTAAAGGAACGGGTATCGTTGACGAGGTAGAAGGAGTACTTAAAGCCGCTGATGTTGCTGTAACACGTTTTGAAGGGTTTACTTCTAATCCCAAGGATTATGAGTGTAAGGAAGGGACAAAGGTTTATCTTGAAGCAGGATGTGATGGCATAGTGTCTGTTGGGGGTGGTAGCGCTCATGATGGCGGAAAAGGTATCCGTATTATGCTAACGAATGATGGACCTGACACTAGTCTCAAAGATTTTACTGCTTTTTTAGATCCACATTACACGACGCGTATTCCCACCTATAAGGTGGTGAATATCCCTCATGTAGCCATAAACACAACTACTGGTACTGGAGCGGAAGGAACTGCGTTTGCTATTATTAACGACACAGATTGGGTTTATAAACTTATTTTGGTTGTACCTGGTGTTGCGCCATCTGTTGGTATAGATGAACTTGCATTTATGAGGTGTCAACCGCCTAACATAGTTGCGTGGACTGGTATAGATGCTTTTTGTCACGCCATGGAACCATTCATTGGACGTCTTAATTTGCCAGTTTCACACGCAACAGGTCTGAGGGCTATCAAGCTTCTTAGTGAGAACATCCGAGAGGCTTATGCAAGCCCGGCTAATGACGTTGCTATCGAGAATATGGCATGGGCTCAATTTATAGCCTCTATGTCCTATAATATGGGCGGAGGTATGGGTATGGTTCACGGTATGGCCCATATGTTGTCTGTTATCAAGGACCTTCATCATGGCTATACCAACGCTATCATGATGCTGCCTGTTGAGCGGTTCAATGCAGTAGCGTGCCCGCAACGTTTCAAAGAGATTGGTGAGGCCATGGGGCTTGATATACACCACATGAATCCAGTACAAGCATCAGACAAGACTTTGGATGCAATTGAGCAGCTCCGAAATGACGTTGGTATTCCTCAGGTTCCGCTTAAAGAGTTTGACTTTAGTGAAGCCGATATTGAGCACACAGCCAAGTGGGCGATTAACGATCTATCGCGTGAGGCTAACCCGCGCGACATTACTCCGGAGCAAATTAAGGAGGTTATGCGCTCCTGTATTTAGGTGAATAAGTTAAGATCTTTCCGTACAAAAGAGCTTTTCAAGAACCGTGAATGAGTGGGCTGATCGACAGACCACTCATTCACGGTTCTCACCCTAACGAGTTAAGTTTAAAAACGAAAAGTAAAATCATCGAGCTCTCTCTGGAGCATTCTGCTTTTGGTCAGCAACGCATTGTCTGAATGATGAAGCAGACCCGGTGATGGTTCTCTCCACCAACATTCCACCAACGTTCCATTAACAGGGCACATAAGAGTAGGCTGTCTTTTTATGTGCTTGCCCATAGTCTAGCCAACGACATGGCGAGAGAAAAGATTAAGCACTACGGCCAGATACAACCAAAATTATGCATTAAACATTACCCGTTTTGGTAATAATGCAGTTTGACTTAACCATAAAATAAGGGGACTTTAGAATGGAAAGATCAAAAACTATGCGTCACATGGTAGCAGTTATATCAGGCTTGTCCTGGGTTTTAGTTTTCATCTTGATCACCGGTATCAGTGTGGGAACAGCTTTGGCTACTGATAAGATTAAGATCGGGTACATAAGCCCGCTCACTGGTAGCCATGCCGAATTTTCTGAAACAGATCCATTCGTAATCTCCAAAATTAAAACCTTTTTAAAAAATGGTTTGGTTATCAAAGGGAAAAAGTACGAGGTTGAAATTTTTCAAAAGGACAGCCAGTCAAGTACGGATCGAGCCTCGAACTTGGCAGCGCAGTTGATTTTGCAAGAAAAGGTAGACCTGCTATTGGTTCCGGACAGTTTAAGTTCGATTACCGCAGCCGATCAGGCAGAAGTTTATGAGGTACCGATGGTTTCCACCATGATGCCTTGGCAAGCTTGGATGTTCCCGAGAAAAGGAGATCCTGCCGTTGGCTTTGATTGGACATTTCATTTCTTTTGGGGTTTGGAAGATGTGATGAAGTGTTACACTGATATGTGGAAGTCAGTAGAGACCAATAAAATTGTTGGGACATTGTATGCCAACAATCCGTCGGGCCAGGGATTTGCAAACAGGGAATTCGGTCTTCCTGCGGCAATTGCCAGTATCGGATATAAAGAAGTGGATGGAGGAGTGTTTATCGAAGGTGCCCAAGATTATTCTTCTTATATTACCAAATTTAAAAATGCAAATGTGGATATAATTACCGGGCTTTCCTATGTTCAGGACTGGGCCACCTTTTGGTCTCAGGCCGCCCAGCAGGGAATGAAACCAAAAGTTGTGACCATGGCTGCCTGCCTGCTGTTTCCATCTGGGCTTGAAGCGTTGGGTGATCGGGGAGACGGCCTGACAACAGAAGTTTGGTGGAGTCCTCTTGTTCCATATAAATCATCTTTAACTGGTGAAACTGCAGCAGAATTAGCAGCTTCTTACGAAAAAGAGACCAAGCGACAGTGGAGTCAGCCTTTAGGCTATGCCCATGCTATCTGGGAAATTGGGATAGAAGCCTTGAAACGGGCTGGTGATCCTCATGATAAGGATGCAGTCCGAAACGCTTTGGCCAAAATGAAAATGAATACTATTGTAGGTGCTATCAACTGGGCGGACACACCGATTAAAAATGTCGCCAAAACGCTTCTTGTTGGTGGGCAATGGCGTCTGGGAGGCAAATACAAATATGAGCTGCTTATCGTCAACACTGATGCAGCACCACATATTCCGGTTCAGGCTGACTTAAAGCTTATGACTGACCTCAAATAAAGAGGATGGGAAAAGAGTGATGCTCAGACTGGAAAAAATCTACAAAAGTTACGGTAGTTTGAAAGTGATACACAATCTGTCCTGTAAGGTATCAGAAGGGGAAATGCTTGGGATTATCGGACCCAATGGAGCTGGTAAAACAACCCTTTTTAAGGCCATATCAGGACAGATTCCGTTGGACCGTGGGAAAATTTATTTTATGGGGGAAGAAGTAACGGACGTTCCTGCGTTTAAGCGATGTGTGGCTGGTATTGGCCGAACCTTTCAGATTCCAAGGCCCTTTCATGGCATGACAATTTTTGAAAATGCCCGGGTGGCTGCCAATTTCGGAGCCGGTTTGATTGGGAAAGAAGCCGATGGTTTTGCTATCCAAGCCATCGAACTTAGTGGTTTGGTAGATCGGTTGAATACTCCTTGTTCTGCCTTGTCTCTTCTAGACAGAAAACGCCTCGAACTGGCACGGGCTCTGGCAACAGATCCAAAATTATTATTGCTCGATGAAATTGCCGGAGGGTTAGTCGAAGAGGAGATGCATCAGTTAATTGATATCTTAAAGGAGATTGGTCGGAGGGGAATCTCTATAATCTGGATTGAACATATAGTACATGCGTTGACCTCGTGTGTTGATCGTCTGCTGGTGATTAATTTTGGCGAAAAGATAGCCGACGGCGATCCAAACTCGGTTATGGCAAAGCGTGATGTACATGAAATCTACATGGGACTAGATATGAAATACCCTTGATTGACATTGTTGAACACAATAGAACCTGTGTTGGCCTCTGATCATCTGTTGGCTATCAATTTTGGTGCAAAGACAGCCGAAAGCGACCACAACTTGGTTATGGAAAAGCTGGAAGTACTTGAAATTTATTTTTGACTGGATATATGCAATGTTGCTTGAAATTAAAGATTTAAATGCGGGATATGGAGAAATAAAAGCTTTGTTCGATGTTGACTTGACATTGAATCAAGGCTCGACTCTTGCCCTGATTGGCTCCAATGGAGCTGGTAAGACCACCTTGCTTCGTTGTATTACTGGTTTAATCAAACCCAATAACGGATATATTAATTTCAATGGGGATAATATAGAAGGGTGCAAACCTCATGATATTGCGACCAAAGGGATCGCCATGGTACCCGAGGGTCGAAGACTTTTTCCATCCCTGACAGTGGAAGAAAATCTTCTCATGGGGATGTGTAATAATCGGGAACAGGAGTGGACCTTGGAAAAGGTCTATAATCTGTTTCCCGCACTTAAGGTATTTCGTAAAAAGATGGCAACAGTACTGTCAGGTGGACAGCAGCAGATGGTGGCCGTGGGGCGGGCTCTAATGGCTAATCCCAGACTACTGCTGTGTGACGAATTGTCATTAGGACTGGCCCCGGTGGTTGTAAAAGATATTTACAGAACGCTTAAAACCGTTACCAAAACTGGACTCAGCCTGATCATCGTTGAGCAGGATATCAATCAGGCAATTGTAGCCAGTGATACTTTTTTATGTATCTGCGAAGGGAAAGTAGTCATGTCCGGAACCCGTGAAACTGCGGACAGGAGTCTAATTGCAAATGCGTATTTTGGGAATTAACCAGATAACTTTTTCAAAATTTAAAAGCGAAAATTTATGATAGCTTGGATAGATACCTTGATTCAAGGCCTGTTACTGGGCGGGTTTTTCGCATTGTCCGGCCTTGGCCTGTCTTTAAGCTTCGGCATTATGCGAATCGTCAATATTGCCCATGGTGATTTTTTAGTGATGGCTGCCTACTTGTGCTTAGTGGTATCCAGTTTGACCGGTATGAATCCTCTGCTTGCCATTGTTGTTGTCACCACTCTGATGTTTTTATTCGGGTATGGGCTGCAAAAAACGATTTTAAACAAAAGCATTGATGGCGGAGAACTCAGTCCGTTGTTGATTACGTTCGGATTGTCTATCATTTTGCACAATGTGCTTCAGGAATTCTTTTCTGCTGATGCCAAAAGCCTGGATGTCGGCGCATTTGAAGTGGCAAGCCTGAATATTGGTCAGATTAATATCGGCTGGCTGCCGATCACTATATTTTTTGTCTCCCTGGTTGTTTATACTATACTGCATCAGATTGTGGAATCTACTCGGTTTGGCATGATTGTCCGAGCTATTGTTGATGATGCAGAGACAACATCTTTAATGGGAATCAATACCAAAAAAATAAATTGCCTGGGTATGGGGTTATCAATGGCCATTGTCGGAATTGCCGGAACTTTTTTTGGGATTAAATCCCCCTTTTTTCCTTTGGCTGGTGGACTTCAGTTACTATTTGCCTTTGAGGCGGTTATCATTGGTGGTATGGGCTCCATTTGGGGGACGCTGCTTGGTGGAATATCCCTTGGAATTGCGCAGAGCATCGGGTATCGGATCGGATCTGGTTGGGGTGAATTTGCCGGTCATCTTGTTTTTTTTCTATTTTTATTGTTGAAACCTTCAGGGCTTTTATCAAAGGAAACCTCGCATGTCTGATACACCTCATGTGAATTCCTCATTTTCTTGGCAGGTTAAAAAACCTATTGTAGGACCTGTAATTTTGATGCTGGCAGCAATATTTTGTGCTTTTATACCTGTGTTCAGTGGTCCCGGGACCCTGCGTATGATGAATGAAATAATGGTTTTGATTATCATGGCACAGGCATGGAATTTACTGGCAGGGTTTACAGGTTTTGTCTCTATAGGGCAACAGGTATTTATTGGTGTCGGCGCCTATGGTCTTTTTGTCACTTCTATCGAAACCGGGCTGAATCCGTTTATTGCAGTCTTTATAGGTGGGTTGGTTGCTGCAGCTGTTGGGATCCTGTTCGCACCAGTTCTGTTCCGGCTTCGAGGGCCATATTTTGCGATTGGCACCTGGGTTCTGGCGGAGTTGTTCAAGATCTTTGTTTTAAATACTCAGGTGTTGGGTAGTGGCTCAGGCCTGACTCTTGCCCCAGTGATCAAGCGTATACCGAGGGAATTCAGAACTAGCGGCATCTATTGGGTTGCATTGGGAATGACGGTTTTTACGATTTTTTTGGTTTATTTCCTGCTAAGATCCCAGTTAGGTTTGGCAGCCAGAACCGTCCGGGATGATGAGGACAGTGCTGAGAGTATAGGTGTTAAAGTCTGGCAGATTAAATTTATTATTTTTGTCATTGCTGCTTTTCTCACCGGATGTGCAGGTGCTATATTTTATTTAAATACCATGTTCATTAACCCGTATGCAGCGTTCTCGGTTGAATGGTCAGCCCTGTTGATTTTTGTGGTGATCATCGGTGGCATCGGTACTATCGAAGGACCGTTTATCGGCGTATTGTTTTATTTTTTCCTAAGAGAAGTCCTGTCTGATTTTGGTACCTGGTATATTATCACATTGGGTATTGTTGCCATCGTTATGATGTTGTTTGTGCCCAAGGGACTGTGGAGTATAGTAGTCCAACGGTTTAACATCAATCTTTTCCCAACCAGTGCTACCGTGATCATGAATAAGAGACAAAAACGGCTTATAAAGAATTAGGACGGAAAATGAAGCAGATGCTGTATCAAAACGTAGACTTAAACCTGAAAAATTCCATTTTCCATAACTATAGGGTACCGTGAAATATTTAGTTTCCTTGATTATATGAACATTTTTACGATGGCATACTATATAAGGGTGTTGCAACGCAGTCAAATTTCAACTTGATAAAGAATTCTGCAGCCATATAATGGCCTGATTTAGGTTGTTTTTCGCTCTGAAAGTTGTATCCAGTCCGCTAATTTGATTTTTTGCTAACTTTTAAGTCCCTTGAGATGGGACTGTAGCCTTTTCAGGGCGCACTGAAACAACTGCAGACAGAAAAAACGGTAGCTGTGCCTTGTGGTTG
>JAOZKP010000698.1 GCA_029935295.1 bacterium
TTTTTCTTGGCTTTCCGATTTTGGATACATTAACCGTTATGCTGGCCCGGATTTATCATGGACGTTCACCTTTAAGTGCTGATAAGAATCATTTTCATCATAAATTAATGCGCTTGGGATTTAGCCATTCGGAAGCAGTTTTAGCTATCTATCTGTTGCAGGTGACGCTGGTATTAACCGCGTATCTAATGCGTTACTGTTCAGATTTGATGATAGTCGGAGGATATCTGGTTTTTGCGGCCGGAGTAAGTCTTTTCTTCTTTCTCTCAGCTCATTTCAAGTGGCATCTTAAACACCGGCAAAAGGGTGAATATAATCTTCTGCAGAAGCGGTTGGCTGAGTTGGATAAACTGACCTTGATCTTGAAAACTATTTTTCGTTTGCTGCAGATGAATTTTGTGTTGGTACTATTAACAGTTATTATGCCGATAGAGGTGGTGCCGTCTTGGCTGGCCGGGACATCTGTGGTTATGGCGGGTCTGTTACTGTTGTGTTTGGTTAAACATAAACTATTTAAATTTCACAGTATTTTGTCGCGTCTGGCAATCTATCTGACTTTGCCGATACTCATTTATAGTAGGGCGGTAAACGAGGGGGCAGCAGAAGTTGAGGTGTGGTGGTGCCATAGTCTCTTTTCCGAGGCTGTATATTTTACTATGATACTTTTGGCTCTATTACTGCTGAAATTTACTCGGCGTTCTGGTTATAAGAGTACCCCGCTTGATTTTCTTATTTTGGGAGCAGCTCTGCTTGTGCCGGTAATTGCTCCGCAAGCAGAAGTAGGGGTGAATTTGGGGATGGTTGCGGTGCAAATGATTGCTCTTTTCTTTACTTTTGAGGTAATTATTGAAGAGTCACGGCGCCGGAACTGGTGGTTGGATTTGTCTGTGGTTGGCTGTATGCTGATAGTCGGGCTGAAATGGCTGTGAAAGTGTGATAAATTTTCAGCTATCTTTCAAAAATTGTCAAGATTGGGGTCATTGCTGGTTCAAGGTGCGTCAGCACCCCAGCTTTGACCCCGTTCATGAGGGCGAAGCAATGTTTGATGCTATTTGCTATAGCTTTATGGTGATACTGATGTGTATTTCTATGATTCTGTGTGCGAATTGTTTGAACTCTTAAACATTTT
>JAOZKP010000265.1 GCA_029935295.1 bacterium
AAGTTGGGGGAGTTATTTGTCAAGGATAAAGATTTGACCCCCGGTTTTAAACATTGATATTTAATCATGAGAGTGTTAAATATCAAGGTATGTATATTGATAGAATTGCTTCGCAAAGACTTATTCTGCTGGCGGAAAATTTTCCGGTAGTGGTAATTAGTGGTGCTCGACAGGTTGGGAAAAGTACGCTTATCAAGCACCTCTTTTCCCATAGTCACGATTATGTAGTGTTTGATCCTGCTATCGATGTTGAGAATGCGCGGCATGATCCTGAGCTTTTCTTTGACAATCATCCCGGACCGTTGATCCTGGATGAAATCCAATATGCTCCAGAGCTTCTCTCATCAATTAAGCGGCGTGTCGATCTAGATCGAAGTCCCGGTCGGTTCATAATAACCGGTTCACAGCAATGGGGTGTTTTGAGCTCAATGGCAGAGAGTTTGGCCGGCAGGGCTGTTTTTCTTGATCTGGAAGGTTTTTGCCTGGCTGAGAATAGTACCGACAGCAACGCGGGAAACCAAGACAACTGGCTTGCTGCCTGGCTGGATGGTCCTGAACAATTTATCCAGAAACCGCCTCGGCGCCTTACATCAAGATTTACTGTTTACGAACAGATATGGCGGGGATGGCTTCCGGAAACCATCTTTCTCACGCCCGAAATTATTGCTGATTTTCATGCCGCATATCTGCGCACATATATTGAGAGAGATGCCCGTCTTCTTGGCAATGTCTCGGACTGGCAGCTTTTCGGCCGTTTTTTTCAATTGACTGCAGCTTTAACCGCCAGTGAAATTAACCATAGTCAACTCGGTCGTGAATTGGGGATTTCACCAATTACCGCAAGGCGCTGGCTTAGTACTCTTTCAGCAACCTACCAATGGTTTGAGATCCCGGCTTATTCAGGAAATGTTGTAAAACGAATCAGTAACCGGCCCAAAGGTTATATCGCCGATACTGGTTTTGCCTGCTATGCTCAAGCTGTTTCTTCAGCACGAGCATTGGGCGGCCATCCCTTGTGGGGTGCTTTATTTGAAACGGCTGTCGCTGGAGAGATTCGCAAATTAAGCCAGACGATTTCACCTCGTCCACAAATCTACCACTGGCGTACACATGCCGGCGCCGAGGTCGACCTGATTTTAGAAAGAGACGGAATTCTCTTTCCTGTCGAAATTAAAGCTGCCAGTAACCCCAGTCGTCGAAGTACGAGTGGTATTAGTGCCTTTCGCAAAACCTATCCTGATAAAAAGATTGCTCCGGGTTTAGTCATCGCCCCAACCGATGCCTTTAGAAAATTGTCCGAAACCGATTACGCCTTACCTTGGGACAGCATCCCACAGTAAAGAACGTTGTGGGGCACCTATAATATGTAAAACCAGGTTGAATTTGTCAAGGATAAAGATTTGACCCCACCTGCTCTTTCTGTTATAGTTCTTACTGGTCTTAAGATCCGGGAAGATTGTTGTATTGATCGAGAGGGTGAAGTGCAAAAATATTATCAATTACTTAAGGATTGTTTTTGGGAGTATGATTTTACCGCTGATGACATCGACAAAATTATTGTATCCGGCGATGTTTCAGAAAAAAAATTTCTGTTTGGTAAGATTCTGGCCAACAGTACCTGGCTGCTCAAAGATCTGAAACTGTTTCCTAAAGATGAACTTAAGTCACTATTGCACGATTATACTGTTCCGGAATTCAATTCCGAATATCTTAGCCGACGCAAAAATATCGCAGAATTCTATTTTTTCGATCAGGAGTTGAAAATAGAGGAATTAAAATGGGTCGGATAGACTATAGAAAACTCTATGCTCTGCAAGATAAGGTTTTAGATCGCATCTTCTCTTTTGAGAATGAGTTCTACCTTACGGGTGGTACCTGTTTAAGTCGTTTTTATCAGGAAAAAAGATACTCAGATGACCTTGATTTTTTCATTAACAATTCAAATGTTTTCGGCTTTACGCTTAAAAAGATAAAAGCTTTGCTGGCTAAAGATTTCAAGGTGGGTATTGAAATCGAGACCAAAGATTTCTGCCGCCTGAAAATAGATGCTTTCCTTCAGGTCGATTTCATCCATGATCGGGTTGCCTACTATAAAGACCCGGTGATTCTTGAAAATGGCTACAGAATTGATAATGTTGAGAATATTCTCAGCAATAAACTAACCGCTATAATCGGCCGGGACGACCCCAAAGATATTTTTGATATCTACCTGATTGCCAAATTTTACTCATTCGATTGGTCTGAAATAATCCAGTCAGCAAAAACAAAATCAGCTTTTAACCTTGATGATTTGATTGCCAGACTGAAAAGCTTTCCGAAAAAATTGCTTGCTCGCATCAATCTGGTTGATGAAGCTTTTTTAGATAACTTCCCAACAGAATTTGCGGCTCTTATTGAAGAGATCTCCGATGGGAATAAACATACTCCCTGAAATGTCGTAAAACCTACCGGTTGTAAAAGCTCAATATAAGAAACCAAATAGGTATAGTGGTATTTCATGCTTGTTCCCGAAGAGGATGTCGTCCTTAACTAAAAAGGCATTATTCAGATTGTTTTTTATCTGTTTTCGGGTTTTGTTTTTCCCGCCAATTTCAAAGAAAGTCCCTTCTATTTCGAAATCACCCGTTTTGCTGTAGTAGAGCTTGTGGCCTGAATTCTTCAGCATTTTGATGAAAAAAACCTCTCTCATTGTGCCGATATGTGATGCGTGGCCGATTTCATCAATTATCGCCTTGTATAAGTCCGGATTATCCAGATACATTTTTTCAGTTTTCTTTAAGATAGTACTGCCCGATCGGTTCTCTGATACTAGCTCTACTAATCCGGTTTCATGCAGGATATTTACATAATGTCGAGCCGTCTTATTGTCTATGCCGATATTATTGGAGATGTTGTTCATCTTCAATTCGCCCGGAGGAATGGTTGCCAGGTAAGACAATATTCGCTTGAAATTGGATATATTTTCGGTCTTTAATTTGTAGAAATGAGAAATATCTTCATAAATTGTCTTATCAATTATTCGGACTATCTTTTGATGGTAGGTTTGTTGATCTTCTAGAGAAAAAGGATAATAGCCGCTTCCCAAATAATCTTTAAAGTGGCCTTTTATTCTTTTTATTTTCGCCACCTTCTCTTGAATTGCGGTTCTGTTATGTAGAAGTTCGTCGAGTGAAACTGGGGTTATTGCAGCAATATCATAGAATAAAAGGTATTCCCTGAAAGACATCCCTTCCATCCTGTATAAAACCCCCCGTCTTGACAGATCATAGGCACCCTTGGCCAAATCCATGCTTGAGCTGCCGGAAAAAACAATTTTGATATCCGGGTAAGAATCATAAATATTTTTTAACTCCTGGTTCCAGTTCTGATATTTGTGTATTTCATCAAGAAAAAAATATTTAACCCCATATACTTCATACAGTTCATTGATGAAATCTGTGAGAAGGTTTTTGGAAAAGTATAGGTGATCGATAGAGGCATAGATGCATTCATCCTTATCCTTGATTTTTTCATTTATATATTGCAGCAGTAATGTCGTTTTCCCGGCACCTCTGGGACCAATCAAACCGGTTAACCGGTTCTCAATGTTGAATGTATCAAACATATAACGGCGATGTTTGTAATGAATATTTTGTAAAAGACGTCTATAAGTTGCAATAAAATGATCAATCATAAGAATATACTCCAATTAATACCTTGATTTTTTAGAACATACTCTAAAATTTTATTTTTGTAAAGGACGATCGTTGCGGGGTCAAATCTTTATCCTTGACAGCTGCCTCCCGCTGCCACCACCAGGGGCTTGACTTTTATCCACTTGTCTACTATTTTAGTTTAAAAGTTTATTAGTTTAAAAGTTTTATTTGGAGTGTTTGGGAGAAAGTTATGTCAGCAATAATGAAAATCAGCCCACAAGGTCAGATCAGAATTCCCAAAAAGATTATGACCATGCTTGGAATAGACACCGGTGATTACCTTGAGGTGGATGTGGAAGACAAACAGATTGTCTTAAAACCGAGAAAGCTTATAGACCCTGCCCAGGGCTGGTACTGGTCTAAAGAGTGGCAGCAAGCCGAAGCTGATGTTGATCAGGAACTTGAAGTAGGCCGGCTTTCCCCAAGGTTTGAAACT
>JAOZKP010000057.1 GCA_029935295.1 bacterium
ACGCCACCCTGCTCCTGCCGATAGCGGCCAACCATATCCTGGGGATTGATGACGGTAAGAAAAGATTTCTTGATGCAATAGCCGCCATCACCAAAGCCTTTTCCCTTTGCAGCACTCTGGATGAGGCGACACCACTTAAAAAAGAGATCGCCTTCTTTGCCGCAATCAAGGCGGCAATTATCAAACATACCACGGTTGACAAAAAACGAACCGAGGAAGAGAAAAACTCGGTTCTCAAACAAATTCTTGATAATGCGGTAATCGCCGATGGCGTATCTGACATCTTTGCCCTGGCTGGACTCGATAAACCCAATATTAGCCTGCTCTCAGATGAATTCCTAGAAGATGTGCGCCGCATGCCGAGCCGTAATCTTGCGGTTGAGCTCCTGGAAAAACTCCTGCGCGACGCGATCAAAGCCCGGACCCGTGATAATGTAGTCCAAGAGATGAAATACGGCGACCGCCTGCTGGAAACCCTACGCAAGTACCATAACCGCGCCATCGAAACCGCCCAGGTTATCGAAGAGCTGATCCAAATGGCCAAAGACTTCCAGGCCGCCATGAAGCGCGAAGAAGATCTTGGACTAACTCCAGATGAGATTGCCTTCTACGACGCCCTGGCCGATAATGAAAGTGCAGTTCGAGATCTGGGTGATGAGACCTTAAAAAAGATCGCCCATGAGTTGACAGAAAAACTGCGGGCCAATACCACAGTTGACTGGCAGGTTCGAGATAGCGTCCGCGCCAAAATCCGCAATATGATCCGACGACTCCTGAAAAAGTATAAATACCCCCCGGATAAGCGTGATGACGCCACCGAGTTGGTTTTGCGGCAAGCAGAAAAACTTTCGGGTGCTTGGGCGGCGTGAAGGGTTTGATTAAACGCACACCGACCGGATCACCCGTGGATGAGCCTTGATGACCAGAATTTTCCGGCGTCCCTAGACGGCGGAAAGATCGACTGCCGGAATTTCTTTTCTGAAATCACGCTGAGCAGTCACAAATTGATAAAAAATCGAATTTTTATACATAGAGGATAACCTTGAAACGGAATACAAACAAAGGATTGCAGAAGTCAGGGAAAAAAGAGACCTCCATTGTCCGTTCATCAGCGGCCGAATATCTGACCTTTGTCGCGGCAAGCGGCAAAGGAGGTATTGAAGCGGTTTACGCAGATGAGAATGTCTGGCTAACCCAAAAAATGTTGGGGACCCTTTATGATGTTGAAACCCATACCATCAACTATCACCTGAAGAAGGTGTTTGCTGACAGTGAGTTGCAGGAAGATTCAGTTATTCGAAATTTTCGAATAACTGCTGCAGACGGAAAACATTACAACACCAAACATTACAGCCTCGCAGCTGTTATTGCAGTTGGCTATAAAGTTAACTCCGAACGGGCCGTACAGTTCCGCAAATGGGCGACCGCGATCATTCAGGAGTTCACCATCAAAGGCTATACAATGGATGACGAGCGTCTGAAGAATGACGGCTCGGTCCTTGGTAAAAAATATTTTGAAGAACAGCTCCAACGAATTCGGGAAATACGTCTGAGTGAACGCAAATTTTACCAAAAGATCACGGATATCTATGCCACGTCCATTGATTATGACGTAACCGCTCAGGCCACTACGCGCTTTTTTGCGACGGTGCAGAACAAACTGCATTGGGCTATTCACGGCCAGACAGCGGCAGAAGTTATTGTGGATCGTGCGGATCACAAGAAAGAAAATATGGGCCTGACAACCTGGAAAGACGCTCCGCAAGGAAAGATTCAAAAATTCGATGCCACCATTGCCAAAAACTATCTGACCGAAAACGAGATGGCGCAATTGCAGCGATTGGTTTCAGCCTATCTAGACATAGCGGAAGATATGGCATTAAGGCAAATTCCGATGACCATGCAAGATTGGGAAACACGCTTAAACCGTTTCATCGAAGCTACTGACCGAGAAATTCTTCAGGATGCTGGAAAAGTAACGGCAGAAATTGCCAAAGCCCATGCCGAAAGTGAATTTGAAAAATACCGCATCATTCAGGATCGGCTCTTTGAAAGTGACTTTGACCGGATGATCAAGCAACTGGAACAAAAAGATGATGAATGATTCCTCTATTCAGGCCATCTGTTAACCGGACCGGTTATATCCATCTTTAACAGCCTGCTCCATTGCCGCAAATTCTTCGTCGGTAAGGAAATCAAAATGAGAAGATCTTTTTCCGGCTGAAAGGTTTCCATTGTTCTGCAGGCACAGCTGGATGAATAAATCGATCAGACGGTCAGGCATGTCGATTATATCCTGTATTGCCTTCTTGGTTCTGTCATAGTTGACCAGAAAGCTGAGCTCTTCCACAAGTTCTTCTTCGATGGTTTTGGTTACAAATTCGGACAAAGCTTCTGCCTGTGCCGTCATATCCATATACTGATACCAGCACGCTGTGTCGTTTTCGACGGTCATCCGGCCCATTTCATCCAATTGGTAATCGATGAGCCCCAGTAAAGGCCGGGAGAACGCCTCCAACGATGCATCGTAATCGACCGGATTCTTGAGCAAGACTGCTGAAACCGGGAACATAAGCCCACTGGGCACCATTTCCTGCAGCGAAAGGATATTGTGTATCAGGAATCGATGGATTCGCCCGTTTCCATCTTCAAAGGGGTGCAGAAATACGAAGCCGTAGGCAATCGCCGCCGCATGAATGACAGGTGAAACATTTCCCGCTTTCATCCGTTTATGGCATTCAATCAGCCCCGCCATCAGATTGGGCAGATCATCAGGTTTTGGACCGATGAAATGGATAATTTCCTTCTGGTAGGCAACTGTCTGCCCAACGTAATTCTGGCTTTCCCGATAGTCACAGTCTTTAAATCGGGGATCAACGATGCGGTTCTGAAGCTCGATCAGCCTTCCCTTCTCACAGAAGTCCTCTTTTTCCGCAAGCTCAAGGGATGTAATGAATTTTTCAGTCCGGGAGGCATTGGGTTTAATATTTTCAATTTCAAAAGACGACTTTGTCTCTTTGTTATAGAGGTAGCTCAATGCCCGACGAAGCAGTTCCGGCGGATAGGCGGTGACAATATCCTCACACCTTTTACGTAGATCAGATGAATCCAGCTTGGAAAGCTTCTCTGTTCTTCTGATGATCGGACAGAAGGTTTGGGAACCAAAGAGGTTGTTCACAATACGGTGGCGCGGGGATTTATCCCCATTCTGGACAGTGTAATATTCCTTTACCTCCAGTGCATCGACATAGTTACCGGAAGAAATATTATCGATGGGAAGCTGTTTGCCGGTCAGGAACTCATAGAAAAACCAGATTCTTCGAGCGTACTTTCCGGTTGGTCTGGATTTAATGTACTCGGTGAGCTCTTCCTGAGAAACGTGCTCGAAAATTTGAGCCAGTAAGCCCAGGTTAACCCCGTCATATTTTAGAGCAAACTCAAAATGGTCGCCGACCTTTTCTCCGGGCCAGTATCTTGTCGGGTATATGTCGCGGGTCGCACCACCCTGAACCTTCGATCTGTGAGTCCCCGATGACGACACAAATGAGGTATGCCAATGGAGCATGCCTGTCAGCCCGAGCTTATCGAGCAGATAAGCATAACCAGCAGGGCGAGATTTCACAATGTTTATTTCCATAAGGTATCCTCGTAAAATTATTATTCTCCTGGTAAGATAATTAGAAAATGGCACTTTGTCAATAAAATAATTAGAAAATAACTCATTTATCGTAAAATCATTATTCACAAGAGACGTTATGATCCAGGAATTGGTCTACCGCTGGTAAAACAGTTATCTAGCGGGTAAAATGATTATTAATTGGCGGTCAACAAGTAGAATCATTACAAAAAATATCAACACAGAAAGGTCTTTTTACATAGTCACTATCTTTTCTTTGAGGTGTTTTACATCACTACCCACTGGTGGATATCATCGAGTACTTGCAACCCTGCCAAACAAACCCAAGTCAGCTTAAATATGAGGGGTGATGTGAAAAATGATAAAAAATAAAAGGATAATTGCAACGCCGGCGACAAGATGGTATGGTGGTTTTTTGAGGAAATTCCCTGATTTGTGTCTGGTGTTTCCCGGCGGGACGTACACGTTGCGGTTTTTAAGAATTGACCGGGTACCGGCGGTTCAGAAGATATCGCATTTTCTTAAACCTTTAATTTACTGGCAGGTTAACTATGAAACGATCAGTTATAAAGAGTACCGGAAGGTATCTACCCAGCAGGCACGTCACCAACGAAGAGTTAACCGGAATGTTTGATTCATCAAATGAATGGATTGTCCAACGCACAGGTATCGAAGCCAGATATTGGGTTGGTGAAGGTGAGGATGTCGGAACCTCGGATCTCGCATATGAGGCTGCAATTATTGCATTGGAAAGAGCGAACTGGAATCCGGAGGAGCTGGATTTAATTGTTTTTGCAACCATGACACCCGACCTGAATGTGCCGGGTTCGGGGGCATTTCTGCAAAATCGACTGGGTGCGAAAAATGTGCCGGCTCTCGATATCCGCCAGCAATGCACCGGGTTTTTGCATGGTCTGGAAGTCTGTGATGCCTACATCAGAAGCGAAAAAGCCCAGAAGATCCTTTTGGTAGGTGCTGAATACCAAAGCCGATACCTGGAGTTGACAACAGAAAATCGTGACACAGCGGTAATTTTTGCTGATGGTGCCGGTGCGGCTTGTATTGAAGCGGTTGAAACCAGTGAGGATGTTGGCATCATAACCTCGATTCTCCATGCTGACGGAAAATATTCAGGGGCATTGCATGCTGGTTTACCGGCTCGAAAATCTGGACATATAATCAGCCCGGACGTAATAAAAAACAAGGAATACTTACCTTATATGGATGGCAAGGCCGTATTTAGATTGGCTGTAACCCGCCTGCCGAAGGTGGCGAATGAGCTGCTGGCCAAAGCCAATATGAAAATTGAAGACCTGGATATGGTTTTACCCCATCAGGCAAATCTGAGAATAAACGATGCTTTCCGGGAGCGGATGAATATCCCGAAAGAAAAAATGTATAACAATATTCAACGATATGGAAATACAACTGCAGCAACCATACCTATTGCACTTGACGAACTTATGGAAAAAAATATGCTGAAATCAAAGGACACCATTATGTTCATCGGCTTAGGGGCAGGATTAACCTGGGGTGGTGTGATCTATAAGTTGATGTAGTCGGGTAGAGGTCGGAAATGAAGAGCAAAAAAGTGGGGAGTACAATTCAGATTATCGACCTTTTCTATGCGCGATAATTTTCACTACAAATTTCCTATAAGTATCTACAGTTTCCCCTTTAATCGTTAATTTTAGTACATTTCCGGCCAAAACGCCCTCAATGGACGTATTTACTGCAATTGGAAAGGGTATAACTGTTTTGAAACCGACAGTTTCCTCCCAGGCCCACAACATATTTGCGGCGACCGCTTCGGCGCGATGTGTCTTAACAAGTGTACCGGAAAATTTGTCTCCTGTTAAAAAGATATTCCAATACTGCATGAGGACGTCACTAAAGGAGTTAACAGTAAAAAGTGAGGCTGATACAATATCTATGTTACCTTCTTGAACACTATTGACATCCCGATTGGAATAAATTGCAATATTAAACGGATTGGACTCGGTGACCGTCCTGATTTTCAAGGGAGCCTGAATAAAAATCTTTACTTTGTAGTGATAATACTTCTCTTCAATAAAAGTGTCCTTTCCCGATTTAGGATCATATGTATAATACTGAATAGCCATATCAGCATTACCAAAGAATTCCTTTTTAGATACGATTTTTTCCTTTTCAAAATGATTGGCACCATTCTCAACAACCCATTCCAGAGGTTTCCTTTCGACAAAACCATCCGATTCTGAAAAGGCCCCTTTTTTGTCATATTGAATTACTGAATTTGTACAGTTTGAAACTTTCTCATCTGCAACAAAATCGTTACCCCCGCTGCCGCAAACCACAAGATAGACAAACAGCAAAAAAGTAATTTTTACTAAACCCGCAACGAAAAAATTATTCTTGTGTTCCATGGTTTGTTTCACCTCCCAATAACTGTAGCAACTCTATTTTAAAATCGACCTAAACGGACAAGTTACGAGTTCACCGTTTTGGACAGCGGCAGCAGGCCGAGATTAGTTCCCGACAAACTCCGGAAACAGTTCGCTTAACGCCCGGCTGGCTGAATCACGGATAGAGCGTTGGAAAAGATGAGAGATCGGGGTTTTTTCCGGGTTGATTTCAATTGTGTCGGCACCGTTATTGATCGCTATCTCCGGCATTCTCGCGGCTGGATAAACCACGGCTGAGGTGCCGATGCTGATCAACAGATCACATTTTTCGAGAGCCATCATAGCAGAATCAATAGTTTCCTGATTTAAGGCGTCGCCGAACCAGATGATATCGGGCCGCCACCAAGTATTATCGCCACATTTACGCTCTTGCAAAGGGATCTCAAAATTTTCGACAACCGTACCATTTTCAGGAGAGCGCAAGCGCCAGATACTGCCGTGCAGCTCAATTACGCGCTTAGCTCCAGCCCGTTGGTGCAGGCCATCGATATTCTGAGTAACAATCGAGGTTTTGGGTCGCCGCTGCTGAATTTTGGTAATGATTTTATGACCCGGGTTGGGTTCACAACTTTCAATCATAGCCCGGCGTTGATCGTGAAAATCCCATACTTTTTCAGGGTCTCTATGAAAAGCTTCTTCGCAGGCATAATCCTGATAGTTGTATTTTTTCCAGACTCCGCCACTGCCGCGATAGGTCGGGATTCCGCTTTCAACTGAAATTCCGGCGCCGGTAAAAAAGACGATACGTTTATATTTATCCACGCTTGCAACCTCCTTAATGCTCAGGCCGGCCAGACTCTTCCATTAATCCAGCTCTCCAATATAGGTCAATAGAGCTGTCATTGCAGGCATTGGCTGTAGCTTTCCAGCTCACCTTTTAATTTATTGGTTAGATCACGGTTTTCAATAATCACAATATCCGGCAGCCACTGTTTCACCAGGCTCAGCACCTCAGAATCAGCAAAGTATGCCATTATAACCAGCAGACTGTCGTCTTTCACACTCTCAATTGTTAAAGCTACCGGCAAATTACGTTCAAGGTAGAGTCGGGCGACACCGGAAATTTTAAGTTTTACGGTGCGGCACTCTTCGCAGACCCAGGGGCTGAAAATCGCATCCGAAAAACTCTCGAGTTCAGCCATAATTTCCGCATCGATTTTGTAGTTTCCGGGATGAATAACCGGGGCCGTAATTTTTTTTAGATAAAAACTTTTCAGCCGGGTTTCGTTAAGATCGTAGGCCAGCAGGTACCAGAACCCTTTGAGGTTGGCAAGACGGTACGGGTGGACCGTATATTTTTTCACCTCTCCCCGGTTGTTACAGTACGAAAAGCCGACTTGCTGCCGCAGAGCTACAGCCTGATTCAAAAGTCGGAAAATATCGCCGCAGCTTGAAATGTCTTCAAGATTGAGGTGAAACAGAAAACAGGAGGTGCTGAAACTCCGGCCTTTAATAAAATTATCGGCAATTTTAGTGTAACCGGCATCAACATTCCGGATCATAGCCGCCAGCAGATCAGCAACCAGAATTGCATCAGGTTCACTCGTACCCCGCAGCCTATAATCTCCCATAAAACAGTAGCGGCCGTCCACCTCCCGCCGTTCAATCGGCAGATGACTCAAGCGTTCATTAAGATCCTTCTGCACCGTTCTTACGGTTACCCCGAATTCCGCCGCCAGCTCCTTAACGTCAAGAGCCTCACCGATATTCAGACGACAGATAATCGTCGTCAAACGGTACATCGCTTTATCATATTCCGGCTTAGCCATTAACTTCCCTACGCTTAAATCTTAAGAGGTAACCATCCCCGGCTGCATAATCTGCCGTGAGAGACTAAATTCGCGATAGAGGGCAATCTCACCCGCCAAAGCCTTCATCGCCCATCCGAGAATAAAGACATCATCAAGCCAGCCGATATATAGTATGAAATCAGGAATAATATCCACCATAAAACATGAAACGAACATGTGAGTTCGCCGGGAGAAACTTTTTTATTTTTTTGAACTCTTTTTTCAGCAATATCCAGCCAGGAAATTGCTTATTTCATGTAAATGAGTTATGTAGTTGCCCGGCGGCATGGTATTACGAATTGTCAGAAAATCAGGAAAAAGATTGCCAATGCATTGCAGAAATTTGCGGCGGCAACCAAACCTTAACAAGGTATCTGCTTGAGAATTCTCCACACATCAGACTGGCATCTGGGACGTTCGCTCTATGGCCGCAAACGTTATGACGAGTTTGCGGCCTTTCTCGACTGGCTCTACCATACTCTCGAAACTGAGAAAGTTGATGTGCTGCTGGTCGCCGGCGACGTTTTCGACACCAGCACCCCCGGCAACCGGGCGCAGGAGCTCTACTACCAGTTTCTCTGCCGGGTGGCCGGTTCTTCCTGCTGTCGTCATATCGTGGTTACCGCCGGCAACCACGACTCTCCCGCTTTTCTCAATGCCCCGAAAGAGCTTCTGCGGGTTCTGAATGTCTATGTCATCGGCGCCTCAACCGAAAACCCCGAAGATGAGGTGCTGGTTCTGGACAAAGATGCCGCCGATGAATCGGTAATTGTCTGCGCCGTCCCCTACCTGCGGGATAAAGATATCCGCAACGTCACCACCGGTGAATCAGTCGATGATAAAAGCCGAAAACTGCGGGAAGGTGTGCAAAATCATTACGCACAAGTGGTCGCAATTGCCGAAACAAAACGGACTGAACTTTTAGAGGCTCGGACCGACCCGACGACACCCACAACTTCAGCAAAAAAATCGACCCCGATTATCGCCATGGGCCATCTCTTTACCGCCGGCGGCAAAACCGTTGACGGCGACGGCGTGCGGGAACTTTATGTCGGCTCTCTGGCCCATATCGATAAAAACGGATTTTCACCGGCGATCGATTATCTCGCTCTCGGCCATCTCCATGTCCCTCAGGTTGTCGACGGGGCTGAACATATGCGCTATTCAGGGGCACCGATAGCAATGGGTTTCGGCGAAGCCCGACAGGAGAAAAGTGTTGTTCTGGTTGAGTTCAAACAGCAGACAACCCAATCCGCCTCCGAAATCAACCGGAATTCCGCTGCTGCGGCCCCGAAACCGGCAATAACCCTGCTCCCGGTCCCGACATTTCAGTCGTTAGTCAGCATTTCCGGTACGCTTGAAGATATAATCGCCGGAATCAACCAACTGAAACTCGAGCAGAGCTCAGCCTGGCTTGAAATCGAATATACCGGCACCGAACTTGTCGGCAATCTGCGCGAACAGATCGAAGAGGCGCTGGCGGACTCGACAATGGAGATCCGGAGAATAAAAAACCGCCAGGTTTTCAACCGGGTTTTACACCGTATTCACGACACCGAAACCCTGGATGACCTGAATGAACACGAAGTTTTCCGACGCTGTCTCGATACATTCAAAATCGCCGAAAGTGACCGTCCGGAAATGCTCGAATCATACAATGAGATAATAAACTCCCTGGCCGAAGATGAAAATCCTTAAGCTCCGTTTCAAGAACCTGAACTCACTCTACGGTGAATGGTGCATCGATTTCACCACCCCTGAATATGTCGCTAATGGCATCTTCGCCATAACCGGGCCGACCGGATCCGGCAAATCGACGATCCTGGATGCCATCTGCCTGGCACTCTACGGCGCCACCCCCCGACTCGGTAAAATCACTAAAAACAGCAACGAAATAATGTCGCGGCAAACTGGTGAATGTTTTGCTGAAGTCACCTTTGCCGCCGCAGCCGGACAATTTATTTGCCATTGGCAACAACATCGAGCCCGCAAAAAAGCGACCGGCAATCTGATTGAAACCCGGCACGAAATTGCCGATGCCGACAGCGGCACCATCCTCGAATCGAAAAAACGAAATGTTGCGACGGTTATCGAGCAGAAAACCGGAATGAACTTTGAACGCTTCACCCGTTCAATCCTGCTGGCACAGGGCGGCTTTGACACCTTCCTGAAAGCCGACTCAGATCACCGCGCCCCGATATTGGAGCAGATTACCGGCAGTGAAATCTACACTGAGATTTCAAAACGGGTCCACGAACGCCAGCGGGATGAACGGGAAAAACTCAGCCTGCTCCAGGCGGAAACCGCCGGCATCGCTATTTTAACAGATGAACAGGAAGCCGGGATAACCACTGAACTCGAAGAACAACAAAAATCCGAGAACCGTTTGGCCGCTGAATATCAGAAAATCGAAACCGCCGTTCTCTGGCTCAACAGCATTGATAAACTGCGCCGGGAAATTGCTGTATTGACCCAGGAAAACGTAACTCAGGCGCAGATCAATGCGGCATTCGAACCGGAACGGAAAAAACTTGCCCAGGCCCAAAAAGCGGCCGAACTTGAAGGCGAATTTGCCACCTTAAGCACGCTTCGCCAGCAACATAAATCAGATCAGGTCCAACTTGAAATTATCACAAATGAGCTTCCTGAGAAAGAACAGGCCGTCGCTCTTCAAGAAAAGATCCTGAAAAATGCTATGGCGGCCGTCGGCAAAGCCAAAGCAGAGCAGAAAACTATCGCCCAAACAATCCGGCAAGTCCGCCTGCTGGATCAGCAGCTTGCAGATCGCAATACGGCAATTGACACCCAGGAAAAGGAGTACCGAAAACTTTCAAATCAAATCAGCGCACAGCAGCAGAACCTGAAACAATTTCAGGAGAATCTCAAAACCGTCCAGCAGGAGATTGAACGAGTACAGGAGTATCAATCAGCAAACCGCCGGGATGAAAGTCTCACCACTCAACTTGCCGGGATCAGGGAACAGACAAACAACCTGCAGGAGATCGCAAATAATATCGCGGCAAAAGAAAAAACGCTGCGGGCAGCTGAAAGAAAGCTGAAGAACGCCACGAAAGATGTAAATTCGCAAACACTTGCATTAAACAAGCAGCAGCAGGAAAATCAGTCCTCTCAGAAACTTATTCAGCAGAAGAAAGCTGAGCTGCAGGATTTACTGAAAAATCGGCTTCTGCGTGAATACCGCAGCGAAAAGGAGAATCTCCTGAAAGAGATGTTGTTTCTCCACAAAATCTCTGAGCTCGAAACCGAGAGAGATCTGCTCACAGACGGCAAACCCTGCCCGCTCTGCGGCGCTACGACACACCCTTTTGCCAAAGCCGATACCCCTGAAATCAGTTCTACCGAAAAAAAGATTAACACTATAACGCATATAATCGACCAGGCTGAGCAGCTTGAGAACAGCATCAGACAGCTTGAACTCACTGAAAAAGAGGACCTGGCAAAGGTTAACGATATTGAAAAATTGCTTGTCAAATCCTTAAATGAAAAGAAAAACTGTGAAAAGAACCGGGATCTCATCATAACCGAGCTTGACCAACTCAAACAGCACATAACCCAATCGCAGGCTGCATTATTGGCCCGCCTCAAACCGCTGGAGATTAATGAGATACCGGCAGACAACCCGGACAAACTCCTGGTTTCTCTCCAGAGCCGTTATGATAGATGGCTTGATATGCAGGATAAAAAAGAATCAATTACTAAACAAAGTAATGATCTTAGCAATGAAACCGAAAGAGTTACAGCGATAATTACAACCCTTAATCACGCCGCCGATGATAAAAAATCGTCCCTGATCATAAACCGTAAAGAGTATGACAACCTGCTCTCGGAAAGACGCAGATTATTCGGTAGCAAAAACCCTGAAATTGAGGAGTCCCGTTTAGAAAAAGCGGTCATCGATGCCGAAATCAACGAAAAAACGGCCCGAGAAAAACGGGAGCAGGCGCAGCAGGCATTGAGCACCGCCAAAGTACAGATCACATCTTTACAAAAACGTATCCGGGAAAGAGATTCCGAAATCCAGACCGAAGCCGCAGGGTTCATCACCAATCTGCAGAAAACCGGCTTTGCCGACGAAGCAGAGTTTCTTATCTGTCGCCTGCCGGCGGCAGAGCGACATCAGTTAGACCTGCGGGCCCGGGAGATTGACAAATTACTGAACGAACTTAAAACCCGGAAGAAAGACCGTGAAAACCGCTTGAACGAAGAGCTGACAAAAAAAGTTACTGCGGCTGAACTCTCTGAGCTGCTGCCGGAACAGGAAAAGCTCAGCGCGGCTTTAAAAGAGCTTCGTGACGAAATCGGCGGCCGCAAACAGAGATTAGCTGACAACCGGCAGGCCCGGGCAAAAATCAAAGAGAAACAAGCTGTAATTGAAGCCCAAAAACGTGAATGCCATAAGTGGGAAAAGCTGCATAGCCTGATCGGCTCGGCCGACGGCAAAAAATTCCGCAACTTTGCCCAGGGGTTGACATTTGAACTCATGGTCGCCCACGCTAACCAGCAGCTTGAAAAAATGACTGACCGCTACCTTCTGCTGCGCGATGACAAAGAACCGCTCGAACTCAATGTTGTGGATAACTATCAGGCCGGCGAAATCCGCTCGACCAAAAACCTCTCCGGCGGCGAAAGTTTTATCGTCAGCCTGGCCCTGGCTTTAGGTCTTGCCAAAATGGCCAGCCGCAGAGTCCGGGTTGACTCTCTCTTTCTCGATGAGGGTTTCGGCACCCTCGACGAAGAGGCCCTGGAGACCGCTCTGGAAACCCTGGCAAATTTACAGCAAGACAGCAAACTCATCGGCATCATCTCCCATGTCCCGGCCCTGAAAGAGCGAATCAGCGCCCGGATAAACATCCTCCCGGGCCCCGGTGGCAAAAGCCTGATCAACGGCCCGGGCTGCCAGAACATCAATTAATCCAACTGAATCTCCCCAAACACCCGTCATCCTAAATCACCCTGTCAGCAAATTCATACTTTAGTATTACCCTTTTCCGCCTATTTTAATAAGATTCATACTTTCTACC
>JAOZKP010000266.1 GCA_029935295.1 bacterium
AAAAGCGGCTTGTCGCGTCAATTCAAGGGCTTCCCGGTATTGTTTCTCGTTTTCGTAAAGTTTGGCCATGTTGCCATAGACATAAGATGCAGTGCGTTGGTCATTAAGGCTGTGGGTGACGGCCAAGGCACGGTTGTAAGTGTTAACCGCTGCAAGTGAAAGCTCCTGGGCCTGTTTTGGGAATCGAGTACGTAAATCGGCATAAATCAGGGCCGTGTTGATAAGTGCATAGGCTTTAGCTGTAGAATCTTCACAGTTGTCTAGGTGTTGTTCGGCGCGTTCGAGCAGTTGTCTAATCTGGTCGGAGTAACCTGCACGCCAGGCTGCCGCCGCCCAGTTTATCAGGGCCTGGGCTGCCAGCAGATTTTTACCTGTCTGGGTGCCGGCAAGCTCCGCCTCCCGGTAATTTTTGATGGCAAGGTCATACTTTTTTTGCGCCATATAAAGATTGCCCAAGTTGTTGAGGCTGACCGCAACCACCCGGGAGGTACCCGCCTCTCGGGCGAGAGCCAGTCCATCAGTAAGGTTTTGTAAGGATAATGGCATATCTCCGAGCGCAAGATAGATATTGCCGATGGCGCTTAATGCCTTCGCGGTTCTGCCTTTATCCTGTAGGGTTCCAGCCAGCTCGAGAGCCGCTTCCATATTTTTAAGTGCCTGTCGGTACATACCTGTAAAGCAGTTTGCCTGGCCTGCTGAGATGAGCGCCTCATATTGTTTCTCTGCATCCTGATGCTGTTTGAACCATTGACTTGCGGCAGTGAAATTTGCGCCGGCATCGCCAAATCTTCCCTGGCGGAATGCAGTTGCACCCTGTTCCATCATTTCCGGGCCGGGAGCTTGTCCTGCGGTTCGGTTAGACGTGACGCAGGCAGTGGTACCCAGCAGAGTCAGGCCGATAAACAGGCTCAGGAGAGCATGTCGGTAAGGAATTGTTGCCAGAGGGCAAAAAAGAGCTGATCGCATTTGCTGCCGGATTATCTTTGAGAGCATCTTCATACCTGTTTACCTAAAAATGTCCGGTGATGGCGAGTTGATAATGTACACCATTATTTTGCGGGCCGTTGTCGGGATCATCAACGTCGCGGAGCTGGTAGCCCCAGTAGATTTCAGCATCGGCATGCATTCCGAAGGGCAGTTTTGATATCTCGCTGCCCCACCTGAAACCGAGTCCGACACTGTAAATAGCGGATGGTGACGGTGACGGATAGTCGACATTGTCACCGGCGCCGTAGTCGAAAAATTGGCAAAAATGCAGATAATCGGCCCAGCGCACGCCATTAACCAGAGGGATACGGCTCTCCAGTGAAGCGACCAGCGCCTGGTCGGTGACCATCCAGTTCTCCCGGTAGCCGCGCACCGAATACCGGCCGCCGATACCTATCTGCTCTATCGGCAGCAGGGCGCGGTCGGCATATTGAATATCGAGTCGGGCAAGCAGCTGTATGTCGTGGAAGTCGAGAATCCGCGCATACTGAAACTGGCCCAGCCAGGCGAAGAATTTGCCGTCGGGAATGTCTCCATGATTGATGGTTGCGCCGAAGCAGTCCAGGCCGAAAGAGAAGCGGGAACGGGCGGCAATGACCTGTTGTTGCGTCCGGTAGAGCCATTCCTGGGAAAAGCGCAGCGGGGCAACGGTGGAGCGGCCTTTTTTTTCACCGGGTGAGAAGGAGAAGCGCTCTCCCAGCATATAATTTTCATTAGTCTCCCTGTCGATCGAGAGAGCGAGGGCAAATTCCTGGGTCAGTGAACGGTAGAAGGGGTGTCTCAGGGTGAGTCCGTATATTTCCTCTTTGCTTTCGATGTCAAGCGGGCCGAAAACATCATCGACTACGTCCTGGTCATTGTATGTATATCTGAATTGGAGGGTCGTGTCATAGGCATTGACCGGGAGGGTGTAATCGATGTCGATGAACCTCTTGACTCCCTCAGAATACTCTCCGGTGAGTCGCAATATATCGCCATGCCCGGTCAGGTTCATATGCTCGAATGTTGCCATGCCACGCTCTTCACCGATTGTCGGCGATTGATAGTTGTTGAAAGAGAGCCATAATGAAACAGGCGGTTTCTCATCCACGTTTAGATTCAATTCAGCAATGCCGGGTCTGGATCCAGGTTTAAGCTCAGCCTTGATTTTCAGGATGCGCGGATCCTGTTGGAGAAGCTGCAGGCGTTTCTGGAGTTGGACGATGTTGAGAGGGTCGCCCGCACCCAGACCGATTCGTTTTTTGAGGTAGGAGGCTGTGAATTTGCCACCCTTTTCAATGTTGATGGCCGCAAGTTTACCTTCAATAATCTCAAGGTTTAACTGGTTATCGGTTATCTGCTGGTCGGGAATGACGGCACCTGAATTTATATAGCCGTTTTTTACATAGAGCAGGGTCAGTTCGCGGCAAAGGGACTCCATACCCTCCATTGTCAGGTTGCGTTTTTCATATGGTGCGGTGATCGCGCCGATCTCATCCCGGGTGAAAACTGTTGCTCCGATAACCTTAATTTTATTGACGAGGATACTTTTTCCGAGTGATTTTCGTAAACCTTCTACAGGTGGCTCAGGTGGTGCCGGCAGGATGATGTCAGGTTTTGTTTCGGTCGGGCGTTTTTCGAGAAGTTCCGGTCGTTTCTCTTGGATGCGGCCTGTGTAATTGAGAACCGGCGGTTGGCAAAATGCCGGAAGGGCTGTTAAAACGATAATTATGCCGGTCGTTATAAGTGAAAATATACGCAATGGATAACTGCTTTCCGGTCTTTTGTTCTTGGCGGACAGAATCATATTTCCTCTCAATTTCAATAGGTGCCGGGTAAAAGAGTGCCGGGTTCGAACGGCAGGCCGTCACGGCCGCCGACGATAAAACTGCTGTAGGTTCCACCTTCGCGCAACCGCGCCATGCAGCGTCCCCGCAGGAGTTCTGACGCATTGACAAATTCTGAATTGAGCGGACTGACCAAGCCGCTGATGCTGGTGATCGGTGCCTGAATGTTAACCGTGCCGCTGACACCGAGCTTTGATGAGGCATCGACGATGCTTTGCGGATCAGCCAGGAAGGTATCGGCAATAATGTCAATGTTGCCGCCGGTTCCAGCATAGGCGTTGGCTACAATCTGGCTGTGGTTCAGTACCACGAAGATTGGGTCGATATTGATATTGCCGCCAGTGGTTTCCGGGCCTCCGCCGACGCTGGAGGTGATTTCACTGTAATAGAGGTTGAGCAGATCTTTAACGGAAATCTTGATGTTGCCGCCGTCGGCCTCGGTACTGGCCTCGGTCGTGATTGCGGCGTGATCCATGAGCAGGGAATCGGTGGCGCTGAGTGTAATACTGCCGGCGTCACCGCTGCCGGTACTGGAACTGTTGATGATGCCGCCGTTATTCAGGTTGAAATTTCCAGCTGAAAGATCAATGCTGCCTCCGGTTCCGTCTCCCAGGGTATTGGCGCGGATGCCGCCGTCGGAAGTCAGAATTAGATTGTTTTTGATGGCCGCATTGATGGTTCCGCCGCGCCCTGTTTCAGTCGTGGTCGAGATCCCGGTAAAGGTAAAATCGAGCGGCTCCGGCGGGGGCGCACCGTTTGTGCCGGTGATGGTCAGGCTTTCAGTGCTGAAGTTGATATCGCCGGAATTGCCTGTACCGCGAAAGGAGTCAGCATAGATCTGGCCGAGGCCGGAGATTTTGGTGTCGCCTGCAGTAATTGAGATATCACCGGCATTACCGGAGGCGTTGTCGTAGAGACCGGTTCTGATGGCCCCTCCGTTTTCAAGCAGGAGATGGTTGGCCGTAATTGTGATATTGCCGCCGGTGCCGGTCGCGCCGGTACCGAAAACCCGGGCATCGACAGCGGAGAGCATATAGGGAACCGCCAGAGTGTCGTCGGCGACAAAGCCCGAAATCTGGAGGGTATCGACATCGATAACTATATCTGCACCTTGGCCCGAACCGAAAAGTTGGGTGCCGATGCGGCCACCATCCTCAATTGTAAGGTTGTCAGCCGTAACTCGGACCGCACCGCCATTCGCATCGATTGCCTGAGAACCCAGCCCCGCCATCGAGTCGCGATTTATCACGGAGGTGCGCTCTGTATCGGAGATCAGGATATTGTCGGCAACAACGTCGATGGTACCACCATTTCC
>JAOZKP010000267.1 GCA_029935295.1 bacterium
CATTGATTCCAAGACGAGCTCGGCTGTGCAGGCTAAAATAGATCTCGATATACTCTTTTTTAAGTTTCTGTAACCTGGCGAAAATCTCTCTTGAGCCGGATTTGAGATCGGAGAGTGAAGTTCCGACAGAAGCCAGCAGATCCTTTCTCGTGGTCTGCATACGATCAACCCAATCATGGTCTGACGGCAAAATCGCTTCCGCCGTGGATAACCAGGCTGCGGCCCCACTATACTCTGTGGCAAACCTTTCAATAGTCCGCAGGTTAGCCAATATTTTTATAGCTGATTCGTAACCTCTGACCTCCTCAACCGTATAGCGAAAGTTTTTTAGTTTTCCCGGCGTGGAATAAGCTTGAAGCGATTCAAAAAAATCTTTGGCTTTATCAAGCTCCTCTCGGTAGTTGGCAAAATTCAAAACGGCCAGAAGATCAACACCCCAAAAGGAGATTCCTTCGCGTAACCGCTGCCCAGCCATGACCAACTGTTTAACAATTTTAATGACTGCGTCCTGCATATCTTGAACTGGATCATCTTTTGACTGGGTGACCAGTAGGGCTTTACCCGGCGGCAGGCCAAGAAGCTCGAAGAGGGCTTTTAAGGCCGGGAGGTTCCACTCTTTCGGTTGTTCCAGATGTTTAAAATGGATCAACTCGTCAATCGAGGTTGAGGCTAGTTGCTGGAGGTTAGTGGCATCAAATTTATTACCGACAATGGCCAGAACAATATCGCCTGAGTAGACCAGGGCGGCCAGAAGCACCACCGCCCATTCCGGCTCAAGGCGAGAGTGCTCGGGATTCATATATTCCAAGCCTTGTTCTTCTTGAAAAACCTCACTGCGCCCAACAACTTGACCATGACCTTTTTCTTGCAATAAGTTGAGAATAAACCTGGCATATTTTGATTTATCGGAATTTATTTTGTCATCATCAAGTAATTCCAGAGCGTCAAGTACGGCTGTAGCCTGTTTAGTGCGGTTTTGACCAGCAATGGCCCGTAGGGCATCGAAAGCGGCCTGCTCACGATTATTGCCCGTAACCAACACCGAAAAAAATGGATATTCAGGAGCCTGGTCAACAAAACAGGGAGCCAGACAAATTCCGGCAACGGTATTAACCAGATCACGAAAGTTGATGGTTTCATCAGGGGCAATGCCGGAGATATCGCGAATGGATTTACCCTTGGCCCATTCCGTTATCGGTTTGGTACGCCCCTGATAAGTCAAGTCGAAAGCCGTTGCCATGTTTTTCTGGAGCCAACCAACCAAGACACGTAAAAAGCCATTAGCTTTGGTTTCATATGTTGATTTGGCATGTCCTGATGAGGTGGAAGCAAGATCCAGGGCGGCAGCATAGCTTTTCAGACTATCTTGAAATTCTTCGTTTATACCGGTAAGTTGGAGAAAGAGTTCATCCTGTTTTTTTTCATTGATAAAACGTTTCAGTTTGGAACTGGAATCATAAATTTGGATAAAATAGATATAGAAGTCCCTCTCCGGGGTAGCCGTTGATCGTTCATCGGGAGAACCGAAAAAGAGATAACCGGTACGAGCAGCCTTATGCTCTTGCCAGATTAACTCGTGTTGCCATATCTTATAACCGGTAACATACGTGGTATCCTGACACTCCATCACCCGGCGTAGAGCCTCATAGAAAAAACGATCAAGCTGAGTATCATCCAGGCTTTCGCTACGTTTATCAATCAAAGCATCAAAATCGTCGGTTTTTTTAAGATCTAGATAAAACTGGCGATTGTCTGGATTGGAAGAGATAAACTGCCCACTGACGGTTCGATGAATTTCACGCAGAACCGTTTCCACATGGGTCTGGAGATCTTTTTCCGGCTCATCACTGCCCAACTCTATGATCATTGGTTCAAAAAGGCATAATTTGTCACGCAACTCTTCCGGGGTCGCCCCTATCGCCGAATAGATATCACCGGTGGTCAGACGATGGATTGAAAGGGCATGGATGAGGCGCAAGGCCATCTCTTTATACTGAGGCCTGGCGATGGCGCTTTCAATACGATCCTCAAGTACCTGGCTGCATTCAATAACATCTCGAATCTCCGGGATGGATCGAAACGACGCATTTTGGCATAAAGTATGCCAATAGGAATCATAGGCGATAAGCCCCGGTTTGTCGGCAGGAACATCTTGACCGAGGACTCTTTTCATGGCCATTGACAAAGTTTTGAGAATTTCGCGTTTTTCAACAACCGTAACTCGTTCAAAGGTATCGATGTAGTCAGGGTGAATAGGAAACAGACTAACGAACTCATCCATCCGTTCATTCATGCCACTATAAAATCTGGCAAAACCGACCAGATATTCTCTGATCTCGGCCTGTTGTTCCGGGGTCTTTTTGAGTAAACGTTGGGCAACCACAAACTTAACATCATTGCGCGCTATCAGAATCTGTTCGAAACGATCTTTAACCCGACGAACACTATCGGCAACAAAGGAAAACCGTTGGCTATCAAAAATTGCTTCCTGAACACCGGCAATAAAACGAAAATTGAGATTTTTACATACCTCCCCTATTTCCCGCAAGAAATTTAGATCTAAAATAAGTTCCTGATCTTTGCGAGTGCGGAGATAATCGAGAAGCTCATCAACCACAAGCAGAAGTCCTTGATTGGGGTAGATCTCCTGAAATTTCCCCATCATATCTTCAAAAGCCCGTTTGTGATTGACAATGGTGTCGGCTCCGGGAAAAACAAATTCAATACCAAATTTTTCCAGATTTTCTTCCAGTTCGGAGATAAGAATATCACGCAGAGACATGGTTGATGCTGCAATCTCGGTACGAATCACCTTAAATCGACCCGCAACCTGTTTGGCCGCCTCAGCAACGCCGGCATGACCAATAACCTCCAAAGCTGAAACATCCTCAGCCAGAGTGGAGATCACTGACATAAGATGTGACTTACCGGTACCATAGTTACCCACAACCAACAGCCCTTTATTGTCCATGGGTTGTTCAAATTGGAGTTGGGGAATCACCAAAGAGATAAGCCGATCCGCCATTTCGTCAGAAATGACATAAGTGCTAACCAACTGCCGGGCGGACGAAGATTGGTCTGCATCACGCAGTTGCACAACTGATTCAATGGGGTCAAACTGGATGAGATCTCCGTATTTCATTGACAAACTACCTCTAGTTTCATTTATTTAGAATGTGTCAAATTTCAGGTATCAGATATTAGCATTCAGGCTTATTATTGACAAGTTTGCGGCGGCGTAACTTTTGTGCTCAGGGTGACCTGGCTCCGCATAAATCAACTTGCCATTTTCTACAAATCCATTCCAAGAGACTACAATATTGCGGTTTCGGGAAATCGTCTGTAAAATACGCAGTGGATCCTGTTGCAAAGTAACGTCAAAAAGTATTTCTATGTTATCGAGGACAATGTTTTTTTCGCCACAGTTCACCAGATTCTCTAATAATTTGGGAAGTTGCAATGTCTGTTGCTTGCCTGTCATCTCAATTAATAATTTGGATAATTCCAGATTTGTATTGATGAGCTTAACGTCAAGCTGTTTACTAACATCTTGTAGAATAGTTGTTTTTCCAGAGCCAACCCCGCCCACAAGCAAAACAAGTCGGTGATACAAACGTTCAGCCTCATTCAGGGCCTGAAGTATCTTTAAGGCAGGATTCATAGTATCATCTTTCCTCTTTCGCTCCACCACTTTTGACCCATTCATCGACAGCAAACTTTTTAAATTTCCATAAACGGCCAACTTTACTGGCGGGCATATCACGTTTGTCGATCCACCGATAAACCGTGTCATTGCTAATTCCTAGATATTTACATATCTCTTCAACTGAGAGCCAACGATCTTCATATTCAGTCATTCTTGAATTCCTCTATAGCAAAGGGCGCATTGAGAGTTGAGCAAAGGCAGCAGGGAATTTCCTCCAATCCACATTGCACCATAGTAGAAAAATACGGCACATGTCAACCGCATATTACCGCATATCAAGGTATATGACCGCACAAAACAAGCATCAATAATTTTAGCTTTGAGCCTCTTGCAAAATGTATCCAAATGATAAATTGACAAGTTATTTTTAAGGAGTACGCCCAAAAATTTTGATGGACATTCCTGATAACGAAAATTTTT
>JAOZKP010000699.1 GCA_029935295.1 bacterium
TGTCCCCGAAACTTCCGGCTATTTTGTGGTAGAAGACGCGGGCTTTTCTCTCCAGGCCGGAGTTGTCAAGGGTTCCACAAAGGCGCAAAAAAGAGCGGTTTGGAGCTGTGACAATTTTCATAATCAGGAGTGTAAAAATGGGTTTTCGATTCTCAGATTTTGAATTTTCTGCCCATGTTGCAGATCCTCAGTCAACAATACGGCACAACTTGATTTTAAAGCCGATGATATTATTAAAGAATCATAAAATGAGTACTTAGTAGTCGTTGAGATATCCAAGCCTGTTGATATGAAGTCGTAACAGGGATAGACAATATTTAATTGCATAAAGACCTTTTCCAAATACTCCTTGGCTGTGTGTATATTCAATGGCAAGTTGAATTTTTTAGTTGCTACATTGAAAAATTCCTGAATTACCTGGAAACTTATGTAGGCCCTACCGTCAGCTAATGCATTTTTGATTATCTCTTTTGCCTTTTTTCTCTTTTCAAGTTCATCAAAATCGAAAGAGTAAACAAAAATATTGGTATCAATAAAGTAATTACCTTTCATGCATCTCTTCCCTGGTAAATTTTTTGCCGGAATTGACAGTTGTGAGAGACTCCATCAATTTCTCGTAATTACTACTGACATTATCTCTGTTTACATACCTGGAAATCCATTCACGAAATAATTTGTTCATGGAAGTTCTCTCTTGTTCGGCTTTTTGCCGGGCTTGATTTATCAAAACTTCGTCCGCACTTAATGTGATATTTCTGATCATATTTTTACCTCCAATGGCAAAACGTTACACATCAATAGTATACACTGTAGAAGTGTAAGTCAAGACGTTTCTGCGCAATATTTATACTATATCTCAGGCGCAAGATTTCAGTCTCCAAGGTTTTCTATTAACTGATATGCCCCTGTTTTCGGTGCGCCAATAAATTTAACGAGCCCTTTTTTCTGGAGGTCACTGATGTCACGTTTAGCGGTTTTTTCTACACCCCCCCCATTTGCCACAATATTTGCAGGTTTGCACTGCAAACCCTGTTTAAGTTGTTCAAGGAACCATTGCTGTCTTTTATTTACGGGGACATCATTGCGATGAACTTTCGTTGACTTCTGGATTGTTAAAGGGTGCG
>JAOZKP010000700.1 GCA_029935295.1 bacterium
AATAGAAAGGCTCGTCTTTAATCAGATAATCACTTAAAGGTTTAACTTCCAACATGGTTTAATCTCCTCCAACAATGTCCGGTTATGATCCGGCGTGAGGGAGTTTGGTTGTTTGCTGGAGCGCCTTGAAAAAAATCGTAGTATTTTCTTAGTGAAGTCGGAGCCGAAAAAATTACTTCTGTTTGAGCGAAGCATGAGCGAGTTAAGTAATTTGGCGGAGCGAACTTAGAAAATCAAGATTTTTTTCAGTAGAAGCGGAAGCAAATGACCAAACTCCCGGATTTTTAGTTACACAATTGTCTAACCAGAGAACCCTGAATCTCCCTATTTCAAAAAAAGGTCAAACAAAAAATATGTATCTTAATAAGAGCACCAGGGCACAGATGTGGATGGCTGGGCCGGTGCTACGGAACTTGCCGCTGAAGATTGACAAAATCGAGTATGAGATAAAACCGAAGGCGATGCCGTCGGTAATGCTAACGCTTAACTGCATGACAATAATCGTGAGAAATGCCGGGATGGCTTCAGCCGGTGCATGCCAATCAATCTCTTTTGCCCCTTTCATCATCATCACCCCGATAATAATCAGGGCCGGTGAGGTGATCGGATAGAGGGTTACGGCATCGGCAATCTTGACGCCGCCGCCGATTAACTGAATCAGGGGATAGAAGAAGGGCGTTATCAAAAAGAGGGCACCGGTTACAAGTGCGGCCAGACCGGTACGAGCCCCGGCCTGAATGCCGGTCGAACTTTCAACATAACTGGTAATCGTCGAGGTCCCGAGCAGAGCCCCGGCAACAGTTCCGCCGGCATCAGCAAGCAGGGCGTTGCGCTTGATTTCAAATTTGCCGTCCTTAACCAGCCCGGCCGCCGGGGCCACGCCGATCATGGTTCCCAGAGTATCGAAAACATCGAGAAAAAGAAACGTCGCAATCACAACCATCATATCGAGAGTAAAAAACCCGCTGAAATCAAAGTGACAAAATGTTGGCGCCAAACTCGGCGGCACCGAGAAAACCCCGTGAAATTTGACCACACCGAATGTCAACGCAATCCCGGCGGTGGCGACAATCCCCAACAGGGTCGCCCCGGCAATTTTGCGAACATAAAAAATTGCGGT
>JAOZKP010000268.1 GCA_029935295.1 bacterium
GTGCAGTCATCTATAATGATGGCTTTGAAGTCGTGGCAGAGGGCATCCATGGCGGTGGTCAGAACGCAGAAATTGGTGGCAATGCCGACGACGGCAATCTGGGTTATCTGCTGCTTGCGGAGGATTTTTTCAAAGCCAGTATTGAAGAATGCGGAAAATCTCGGTTTTGGCAGCCAGAGATCGTCATCCTGTCGGTCGAGCTCAGTAACTATCTCCGCACCCTCAGTACCCGCCAGGGCGTGGGGATGCATCCTTGATTTAAAAATAAAATCATCTTCGTTAAAGGCGTCAGTTGAGAATATTACCGGCAGCTGACGTTGCCTGAAACCAGTTATCAATTGGTTGATGGGTTCAATGATTGCTCGGGCCAGAGGTGTGATTGGGTAGTTGTTGGCTTCGTCAAAGTAATCTTTGACCATGTCAATTATGACTAATGCAGTTTTATCCACAGTAAACTCCGTTGTTATTTTTGCTGAATTTTTATATAATCAGCACTGTTGAAAAGGAGGAGGTCGGAAATTTTTCTACGGGAGGGACGGCCAAGTAGTTTGTCCTGGCTGTATTCAGTAAAGTAAAAATGTAGCAGTTTTAACAGCTGTTACATTTCAATATTTGGATTATTGTTGACAAACTGATACTGGTTGCTAAAGCAGACCCCGATACCGTCACTTTCAGTGCGGATTACTCGGCCGTTCATAGCGACCCAGGAGCCGGAACCGGCAAATGTATTGAGGCGGAGATTGACCTTGATATTTGTGCCGTTTTCTAATAATTTACCTTCAGTCAGGATGAATGCGCCGCTCGAGGATATGTCACGGGTTTTCCATTCATAGGATCGGATACTTTCATCGTTGTGAATAGCTTCAACGTGTGCCGGTACCTGAAGGTTGTATCTTGTCATTACTCTTTGTTCCATGTATATTTACCAAAATCAACTTAAGTTGTAATGTCTTTTATTGTTAAGCTACTTGTATTAAGCAATTTTCGTGCTCATTGTTGAGTTTTGTTAAATCGGTAGATTTTTCATTGATTTGGGGGTGTTGGTTCGTTCGGCCCCAGTCAATTTAATGACAACTGTAATGTTTTTCGACAGTCTATCTAAGAAGGAGTAAAAATGAAGATTTATGATGCCCATGTGCATTATCTGTGGCGCAACTTAACCAGTAAATCTAATGCCGATTTTCTCTCTTTGCGGGAAGAGGGCCTGCAGGGGATGGCATTAATTATAATGGGGCATCATCTTGGGGACATGGATAGATGTTTTACATATATTCCCCAATCGTATCATGATAGGATTGATCAAGGAATATTTTCCGACAGTTCTATAAAAGAGGTGCCTGCGGCCGATCTCTTTTCCGGGATTGAAATTTTCCCCTATTTCGACAGTCGTTATATTACTGAAGAGGAAGCCGATCTTAACCGGTTTAAAGCGGAAGGATTTCGCGGTTTAAAACTTCTCTACGTTGCAGATATAGAAAAAAGCCTCAAAATGACTGGCTGGCCGATTCTGTTCGGGAAGTCAACTGAAGATTTTGAAAAGTTGACATTGCGTCTGATTGAACAGGCGGTCGGGTTTGACTGGCCGATAATTTTTCATGCAGATTTGCGCTTGCATGAAGGCTTTGTCAGGGAGGTTTTGACAAGTTTCAGCGGCCATCCTTTTGTCTTTCCCCACTTTGGTTTCTCCCGCAAAATTATGGCCCGTCTGCTGGAGCGGTTCGAGGGGTGTTATACTGATTTTTCCTCTCTTTTGCCCTTTATGCAAAAAGCCCCAGATGCCTATCGAGATTTTATCGAAACTTATGCTGACCGGGTTCTTTTCGGCACGGATGCGACCAGCGACTGGCCGGAGTTGATTTTGGAATATGTCAAAACTGTAAAGACTTTGATCAGTGATGAAGTGATATTGCAAAAAGTTTTTCAGGATAATTATCTTAAGGTGCATTGTCGCGGCGTGAAGTAGCCGAGCAGAACTTTGCGGTGGGTAGAATTGCCGTGTGGGGTTACGCTGCCACCTGGTTCCGGCCATTGAATTTGGCGCGGTAGAGGTTGCGGTCAGAATTACGGTTTAGCCGTTGCCTTGATGAATTTTGCGTCTGAGCCAGAGCAGGCTGCCGCTGATCAATATGAGGCAGAAAGTTATGCCGCCGGCCGGGGTGATGAGCCAGTAGAAAGGGCCGATATACTCTTCGAAAATTCGGCCGTTATGGAGCTCAAAAAGGGCGTGCCAGAGTGATATCCGGCTTTGGGATCTTAAAATTCCGGGCATTGCCGGAGCTGTCTGCGGCCGTAGCTTGAGCGGTTTGAGGCCGCTTTCGTAGTCGATTGCCTGAATTGGCTCGCCATTTTCAATTAATACTCCGGATGCCATGATCGGCCGGCCCCAGTCGGGGGTGCCGGGCTTAGCCTTGGTTTTAAGCTCCATAACTATCTGGTCGGCGGTGTCCCAGAGATAGAGGCCGCTGAATGAACCGATGACGAGTCTGGAGTCATCCAGGTTTTCAAAAACCAGGGCTCCCATGCCGTGGATCGGTAGGGTGTCGGGTAGGCGTATGAATTCACGGGAGCCGTCGACGGGGCCGCTGAAAAGCCCCTGCTTAGTGGCGATGATGATTCGTTTCCGGCTTTTAAGATATGCCGCCCGCTGAATCTGTTCGTGCCAGGGATTGTCTGAGTCGGTTTTCGGCATGAGACTGGCCGGGGTTTTGAGGCGGGCGATGGTGAGCAGTAGCGGGGGGTGAGCGAAAGCCCCGGAGAGTGTGGTTATTGCAATAAAGATGGCACTGATGATGCCGAGTTTAAGATGCCAGCGGTAGTTGAAAGCGAATATCCCGCCGGAGAGCATCGTTTTCCGGCCTCTTTTCCGGATAAATTTGACGTACCAGATTATCAAGCCGGAGAGACCGAGAAAAACCAGAATTAAACCGATGAGATCGACAAGTAGGCGGCCTTTGAATCCGAAAATAGAGCCGTCATGAACTTTGCGGAGCCAGCGAAAGAGCGGCATTTGTAAACTTCGGTGTTGGCGGGGTAGGGCCAGTGCAGTGAATTTCGGAGGAAAGGTGTCGCTGGCAGCCGTAAATGCGGCGCTGTCGGTAAAGGCCAGAATCTGTTTCTCAACCTGGATGAGATCGACTACCGGATGTGATCCGAGTATCGGATGTGTAACTCGCTGCCATTGTCTGTTTTCTCGAAAAAAAAGGCCCGATCTGGTGCCGGCAAAGAGGGTTTCTTTTTCGTTGTGGTCGGCTGCAAGTAGGCAGAATGTATCTTTTTCGTAGGCCGCCGTCGGAAACCCCTCTTGCAACAGAGTAAAATTCTTTCCCTGATTTACACTTTTCCAAACCCCCTCTTTACCGCCGACGTAGAGAATGTTGCTATGGTTATGGGAGAAAGTCGCATCGCGCCAGCTCATGCGGTTCCATTTAAGGAATTGATAGTTTGCCGGCATTATTTGATTTGCAAGAGAAAATTGTTTAATCAGTTGCGGGTGATTTAAAGTGATACCGCTTAAGCCCATCCAGAGACAATAGATCAAAGTGACAAGTGCCAGATATTTGTGCAGCCATTTTAAACTGCGGAAAATTTTTGAGTCAGCCATAGGTCGATTGTGTCTCAAGCGAAAAGTTTTGTTTATGAAAAGTGTAGAAGCTCCAAGCTTTGTTTTCAAATGAATAGCGTAGAGCTCAGTTCACTGTCAAGTTTATAGTTTTTTTTAAGTGACTTCTGCTTTACATTGCCATAAGCTTTGTGGTATTTGCCGCCGCCAAATATAATTGCAGAGTGGGTTTTAGTAAATTTATAAAATTAAAAGGAGATTGAAATGGCAAAAGCGAGTGCAAGACATATTCTGGTTGAGAGTGAAGCGGGTTGTCTGGAACTTAAAAAACAGATCGAAGACGGCGAAGATTTTGCCAAAGTGGCGGCTGCCAACTCGAAATGCCCTTCCGGTCAGCAGGGTGGAGCATTGGGTGAGTTCTCACCCGGTCAGATGGTGCCCGAATTTGATACCGTGGTTTTTAATGCCGAGGTGGGCAAGGTTCACGGTCCGGTCAAGACCGATTTTGGTTATCACCTGATTGAGATTACCAATCGCACAGATTAG
>JAOZKP010000269.1 GCA_029935295.1 bacterium
CGAAGTTGCTCAAACGTTATTTTGTCAAGTTTAAATGACCTTGCACTTTTACCACTAATCTAGAGGTAAAGCACTGAGCCCGGCTTGCCAAGTTGTCGTCAGACTGTCGTAAAGCATAAATGCCGTAATTGGCTGGTTTGATTCTATTACCATCGAACCGGCCAATGACTGACCAAAGAGAGCATGCAAATTAACCACAGAACTACCATTGACCGGAATTGATGCATTCTTACTTGCTATATGCTGACCCGCCTGATTGTAGAATGAGTAGGTCAAGCTTGCAGCTGTATTATTAGGATTGCAAGCCATAACAAGTGATCGCCAACTTGTATCAGCTGCCAGATGTGAAAGAAGAAAACGGCGGTGAAGGGTCTTTTTCATATCTATATCAAACATTACCGGCGGTGTCCCCTGACCAATCAAGGCTAGGCCGTCGAGATTGGTTGAAGATTCAATTTTGATCCAACCAACCGTTCCAGCAGGAATCTTAGCAACAAAAACACTCTGACCGAATGCTGGCATCTCCTTATTTTCCCGGCCGATTAAAGTTCCATTTTCACCATAATAACTAAGCTGAACCCTACAGTTTTGCTGATCAGAATTAGCTAAGGCTATGCCGGTCCAAGACGACCTGTAATCATCTGCATAAAGATACGGAACATAATAGGTTTTAGCATAACCAGGATTTTGGTTGTTACAAATCCCTTCAACATAAATCGTACTGGCAGCTTGAGCTGAATAATAGTTGCGATCCCAAGTGTGGTTGGCTGCTATCTGGCTATCTGAAAGATTAAAATAGTTGTAGCGGAGTCGTCCAGGAACATCAGGTATAGGATCATCCCAAGTCGCATCAACATGGAACCAGGCCGAACAAAGATAGACCAAATTCCAGGCATGTGCTTCACCTTTGCCGTTACCGCTGACAATCCGCACCGGGATTCCACAAGTTTTAAGCATTTTAAACATCAACAGCGCATACCCCTCACAGACTGCTGACCCTGCAAACAGGGCATCATAAATCGAATGCCCCTCATAACTCGTATCATAAGCGACATTAAGTACAACCCAATCATGAATGGCTTTAGCTTTTGCCTCATCATTCATCCCGACAGAAAGAATTGAACCCAAAATCTGATTGACTCGACCAGTGATCTCCAGCTCTTGTTGATAGGTTGTATCGTAAGCAACTGTAAAAGTTATAACAGCATCACTACCCGAACCACTAGCTCTCCATTGATTTCCTTTTATCGATGAATGAAGATAGTCGTCTAAAGCATAAATCTCGAGTCGAGCTCGATCAACTATGGAAGTTATACTAGACCAGGCAAAAGTGTAATTCAAATGCACTGAAAAATTAGTTTTACGATTTATCATGGAATCATGATAAGCGCTCTTAAACGCCGCAAAAGAGGTACATTCAATCGGGGTCGTTGCCATCCTTTCAGAAGAGGGAGAAGATGTAGCAAATTCCGAAAAATTTTCATAACGCGGATTCAGGTAAAATCCAGAAACCTGCAACGCATGAAGAGAAGGAACCAGTACTAAACAGAAGAATATGATCACCAATAAAAAAAACCCGCGACATTGATATTTTATCATATTTATAACTCCTTATTGAACCGGGATTGCACTTAATCCCGCTTTCCAAGTGGTTTGATTACTATCGTAGAGGAGAAAGGCAGTAACCGGCTGAGTCGATTCAATAATCATTGAACCAGTCAAGGCCTGACCAAAAAGGCTGTAGAGATTTTCCTGAACACTGCCGTTTGCTACAATTGAATTTGACCGGGTAGCGACCAAAGATCCACTCTTACTATAGACTTTATAAGTAATATTGGTGGTGTTGTCATTGGGATTACAGATCATCACCAATGAATTCCATTTTGTATCGGCGGCCAGATGAGCCAGACGCAACCTGGTATTAAGTGAAGTTTTGAGATCCATATCGAACATACATTCGGGCGCATTCTGACCCACCAGAGCCAAACCTTTTAAAGATTTGGTTGAAGAGATTTTGATCCAGCCTTCCGAACCATCTTGAGCCTGAATTGCAAATGAGGTCTGACCATTTGCCGGAATCTCTTTATTTTCAGAACCCTGCGAAATCCCACTACCACTGTAATACTCAATCAGAACTTGATTGCTTCCATTATTACGGTTAGTCATAGCTAAACCAGTCCAACGACCCGCAGAACGGGAGTAATAGGGAACATAGCTTGAGTGACTGTAACCGGGATTTGGGGGATTCGGTGGATTTGGCGGGTTAGGTGAAGATCCCGGCGTGTACGCCAGCCATTGCGTAAAAGAATACTTGTCGGCCGAAACCAGACGGCAAGCGGAGTTATAGTTAGGGTTATCGCCGTTATAGACCATAATAGCAATTACGCGACGGCTTTTTGTGGTTGAATTATAAGTATACAGAGGGCCGCCATAGCCACCATTGCTCATATCAATATTGGTCTTTAAAATTCGCTCATCAACGCCTTCGTAACCGATTGCATTGCCACTCGTTCTCCACATATCACCCTGCCCCGAATAGCCCCCCACAAATCCCGGATAACCGACATAATTGACAGGCCCCGACGGTCGAAAATCAAATTCCAGGGGCATAAACGTATCAATACCAGTAAATTTCTCCGGCATCAGCAGAGCCCCATAATTATACTCGTTAAGCCCGGTATCATGAAATTTTCCATTCAGAACATCACTACTGTCGTGAATGCTGCCAAATGGAGCCGCCACCCACTGATTAGTGTCATTAAAATACTGCCCCGCAGTAACCACAAAATTACTGAACCATTTTTTCGTTTGAAAATCATAGAGAGTGTCCCCACAAGTCACAACTGCGTATGGACTGATCAAAAATCCAGTATCATAAAACCAATGCCCTGACTCATCCTGCATATCAATATAGACAATATTATTCCAGGGAAACACCTCTGTATTAGTGATTTTCTCCCGGTCATCACTACCGATGACAGCTCCACGAGCCAATCCCGACTCCGGCGCATCCGAGCCGGAGTCCATCCCCCCCCCAAAAAGACGCGAGGCATTTAATAAAGTTTTAGATTCACCTGCTCGCAAAAATCGAGCTTCCGGTTTTACCATCTCGACTGCAAGCCGGATTTTGCCGTCACCAGAAAAAAATTCATACTCTTTCCACTCATACAGTGTATTTTCAATAACCTGAATCACGAGATGACTAGGAGCCTCATCAGCAACCCCTAAAGGGCAGTCAATAACCGGCAAATCAATCATCACCACCCCTTTTTCCTCCAAGCGATCAGCTAATTCAGACCAGGGAACCGCCCCGGTAAAAGGAGCTGCAAAAGACCAGGTACCCCACAGAACCATCACCCAACAGATCATCAAGCTCTTGCAAAAAAGGTTCATTTTCACAGTCATAACCTTAACTCCTTTAATCTACAATGCAAGCTTTCATTTGAATTTTATTATTTTGAGAAGATACTCAACAAAACAGTTTCTGTCAAACACAGTAACTGCTCAGCGTAATATTTGCTAGCCATTAATCTTGCTGCCCTCGAACCCTGAGGTGCTTAATCCCCGTTAGACGATCGTATTCAGAATTTATCGCTTCAATCCCGGATCGCATTCGATAGCGATTTTTGAAAAGATCACTTTTTTCGAGTGTTCTTCTCTATAACGCTCCTGGTTACAATGATCAAGGAAAAGGAAGGTATTTTTGGAGAAGAGAAGGAAAAAATTTTACCGTTAAACGACCAGTTTCGCCTGCCGGCCTGTCTCGATTGGGGTTGTTGCTTTATGAATGGTGGCCGAGATGTTCGCGTGTAATTCTAAACTTCAGCCCGCCATTTATAAAGCTGCGACCCCGTTAAAATGGGCGAAGCAAAGGCTGTAGCGTTCTCGAAGTCTGCCGAAGTTCGAAGTTGCTCTTGACCTAGTTATTGTCCTTTTTTCTACGTTAGAATAAATTGAAATCTATACTGAAATTTTGCAGGAAGCTCTGAAGTAAAACTAAGATTGAGATTAAGATTGAATCAAATCAGGTTTTTAGTTGGGGGTGGTGGGAAAGCCGATTTTCTGGGCAATGTCTGATTCGAGCCAGTGTTGCAGGGCATTT
>JAOZKP010000270.1 GCA_029935295.1 bacterium
CATCTATTGTCAACTGAAGTCGTGGGAATCATAAAAGGACAAGGAGCAACTCATGAGAAAAATCACATCGTTAACCTTGGTTGTTTCTGGGTTAATTGAGCTTGTTACCTGTGTTGTCTTGTACATCATCCCTTCTGGACGTGTAGCTTATTGGGTAAATTATCGTCTCTTTGGCCTTAGCAAAACACAGTGGGGTGATATTCATATCACAATAGGAACCTTGCTAATATTAGCACTCGTTCTTCATGTCTATTATAATTGGTTTCCTATTACAGCCTACCTCAAAAACAAGGCAAAACAACTTACTGTCTTCACCAAAAGTTTTAATGTTGCCTTTGCCATATCAATCTATGTCGTAGCAGGAACTATCTATAGTTTACCTCCGATGAATTATGTCATTCAATTGGGAGAACATTTCACCAATATAGGCAATAAAAAATATGGTGAACCACCTTATGGTCATGCGGAGCTATCTTCATTGAAAATGTTTTGCGACAAAATGCATATTGATTTAACGGAAGCAGTAAATAAATTAAAAGGCGCCAACATTAAAATAGATAATATTCAAAGATCTCTAAAGGAGATAGCCAAAAATAATAATATTACTCCTCAACAATTATACAAAATAATAAAAATTAACCGCAAGAAACTGGCGAACGGCAAAACGAAATTCCCAGATAGCCCATTCCCGGGGTTTGGCAACAAGACAATACAAGATATTTGCCAACTTTATTCTTTATCTATTCCAAAAGTGCAGGCACAACTTAATGAGGCAGGTTTGCAAGTTCGAGACAGCGAGACCGTAAAAGAAATTGGCGAAAACAATGATAGCAATCCTATGGCAATTTTTGAAATCATAAAACAATCAACACAGTAAAAAATAATGACCTTTAAACTGCTGACGGCTGGCGCAGCCAATAGTAAATCCTTGTAAAAGCGACGCTGTTTTAATGAAAGCGAAAACATTATACGTTATCTTCTTTTTGAATGCTTACGATGAAGGTTTCGTTTGGTAGTTGGTTGGGATGATGAAATTGGTAGTGGAAATATTTAGCATCAGATGAACAATCGAGTCTGATCTCAGTTTCAATGATTCTTAGGTAAGCTTTCACGTACGATAAGACGGTGACAGAGGTTCTGTTTACGTATTCTGCCCAAACAAAGGGTAGATCATATTTTTATTAATTTCTAGATAACAGGAGAAATGATGAATAAAAAGCAATTCATAAGTTTAGTAATTGGTTTTTTTCTGTTTTTTTGGTCTGGCGTTGCATTTGCTGAACCAGTTTTGTGGAGCGGAAATGGACATTACTATGACGTGGTTGAAGATGCCACAAATATGTCATGGGAAGAGGCAAGGAACTGGGCCTCTGGACTAACCTATACAGACGCTTCTGGGCAATTGTTTAAAGGATACCTTGCAACGATTACTTCATCACAAGAGGATGATTTTATTGCAAGCCTAAATTTTACAAAAGAAAATTATTTGTTGGGTGGATATCAAACTCCAGTCGCGGATGAAGCTACTAGCACTGAAAAAAAGGCTAACTGGCATTGGATTACTGGTGAGGAATGGGAATATACCGACTGGAGATCTGGTGAGCCAAACAATTTTTTTCGTTGGGTAGGTGTAGTTGGCGCTGGTCGTTCTGAGGAATACCTTCAATATTTTCCAGTATCCAGCAGTGGATCATGGAACGATGTATACACTGGTACGTTTACTGATAATGCAGGAGAACATTTCTTTGGTATAAGAAATTTTGTTGTGGAGTATGAAGCTGCAGCCAGTTTATTGATTGTTACTGTTGACGGTGTCAATGTCAACTTTGATTGGACGGCGATGGTCGCAGCAAACACATATACCTTGGCGGTGGCTCTCTCCGATGCGGTCGGCAATGTTGATATGAGTACCTTGAACCTTCTCGACATGAGAACCCGAAAGACTTTCTCGACTTCCGGCTTGACGAGTGGGATGATATTTTATGCGACAATCCTGGCCGAAACCGCTCAGGGGCTGGAAGTCTCCAATACATGTCAATTTATGCCCATTGCCGGAAGTGTTACCTTCCCCGGAAACAATGGCGTGTTGATGCAGGTCGATGATCCGGGCGGAATCGGTCATCTCATGGTTTCAGGAAACATGAATGGTGATACGGTCAACATAACTCAAATCACCGGTGATGACGGATCCGGCCCATTTGTCCTGACGGTTGCTGATGACAAACCGGTCACCTATATAAAGGGTGATTTAACCCTAAATTTCACCTGTCTGGCCGATGGTTCAGTGGTAGTGCAAAGTGTGCGTAACCGGGCTGAAGCCAGTGCCCAAGATGTGCTTGATTGTCAAGAAAGAATAAAGGGGTTGATGGCTTCATCTGATATATGGTTTGCGAGGGAAAGCCGTCGGCTTACAGGTATGATTGAGGTCTTGGGTAGTTTGTGGCTAAGTTCCGGCGGAAATGTCACTCCAACGGGTCTGAAACTAGGATTCTTAATAGAGATACTAAAGGGCGCCAAAAAAAGTAATATGGAGAGGTATTTTACGAAAATGGCCTCCCTTGAACAAGAGTATGAGGAGTGTAGTTCTGAACCAGACCCGGATCCTGACCCGGAAAATCCAGTGATTACTATTGATACATCCTGTCCAATTCCCGCTGGGGCAGAATTTTTTGAAGATAATAAAGATGGCAAATTTCCAGCAACTTATTGGATATTAGGCACAGACTTTGTTGGCCCAAAAAAACACTGGTGGCCCAAGGCTGATGGCTCAAAATATTTGCATAGTGAAATTTGCCTTAATGCACAGGGCCAAAAAAATGGCTGGTTAATAGTTTATTATCAAGATGGTACAATGAATTACGCGGAATATTATAACAATGGAGTTCAGGATGGACATATGTATAGTTTTTACGAAGATGGATCACTGAAAAAAGATTACACATATGTGAATGGAGTTAGAACGTACGGGTTAGTTTATGGTGAAGATGGAAATATAACAATGTGGTATGATCGTGATGGGGATGGAGTTTGGCATCGGCAATAAAGGTATGATGCGACCAAAGGGAATACCTTGCGGTACGGGTAATTTTCTTCTCAAGTCTCGATCTGAGAAAAAATTGCTATTCTCAGACAACCATCCTGGGCTGGAACCGAACGAAACTTATAAGGAGTATAAAATGAAATATTTGAATTATTTGGTTATTTTCGTAATTACCGGATTAGTTTTCACAACCTCTCCGGTAATTGCAGGTGATGCATTTTCAGAGCTTTTTTCGCAAACTAAAATATACTATTCACATATTGCGGTTAGCGATGGCTGGGAGACAGAAGTTGCGGTTATAAATCCAACTGCGAAAACGGTTTCAGGTAATTTTACTTTTTACGATATGAGTGGAAACCAACTTGGTGGGGTATTTCCTGTAACCCTTATTGCAAATGGTCGTTATCAGGCTGAGGTCGGGGTTGTGTTCGCCAATCGTGGCAGTGTTGAATATATGATTTTTACCGCCCCAACTTATGGCCTAAAAGGATATTCAAAGTTCTACAATAATCATGATGGTATTAGAGCTTCGATAATGGCTTCCGCGCCGCAAACATCGGGTCTTTTCACAAAACTCGACCATGAAGGTTGGACTGGAATCGCTTTTGTCAATACCTCCTCGGTTGCGGCCATGATAACGTTGACAGCTTATAGTGATGCTGGAGAGGCCAAAGCGATTGAGGTTATGAGCGTGAAAGCAGGAGAAAAGGTTGTGGATGTCGCCAAAAATATATTTGCTCCCCAATCAATTAGTGGAGCCTCTTATGTTAGGTTCACATCCGATCAAGGTGTGGTCGGTTTCTTTCTCAACGGTTATGGAGATAAACTAGACGGATCTAAGGCTTTGTAGTGTGCTCAGTGTGGCAATTTTGCATAGAACTGTGATATGTGATTAAAAAATGGTTATGATATTTCTCTAGTTTGCTGTTTGGAAGAAAGGTTGAGGTACCCGATGCTTATGTATAACGGCTTTTATATTTGACTTGGATCATCAATCCATATTACAGGAAGTCATGCAATAATAATTTCAGTGTACTAACTCGTGAAAGGGTT
>JAOZKP010000701.1 GCA_029935295.1 bacterium
AAGAGACAGTCCAGAATCCCCACTGGGACGGTTCACTTTACGAAGAAGGTGTTCCCCGTGAAGTTCTTGCCAAGGTTAAAGATTATCTTGATCTGCCGCATATTATTGCTCTGGTCGGAGTGCGCCGGGCCGGCAAGAGCACCCTGGTGCGCCAGGCGATAAACTTTCTCATCCACGAACAGAATGTCACCCCGGAAAATATTCTCTTTCTTAATCTCGAAAATCCGCAGTTCAGCCGTTACCGCAGTGATGTCACCTATCTGGAGCAGGCCTATAACGACTATCTTAAACTGGTTAATCCTCAAGGGCGAATCTACTGCTTTCTCGATGAAGTTCATTTTTTCACCGAGTGGCAGATTTTTGTCAAAGCCCGATACGAGAAAAAAGATACCAAGTTTATTATTACCGGTTCCAATTCGCATCTGCTCTCATCGGAGTTGATTACGCTGCTTTCCGGTCGGGCTCTGCCCCTGGAGGTCTATCCCTTCTCATTTGCTGAATATGCCGCCAGCAAAGGGGTGGCAGCGAAGGGCCCGGTCGCGGCCGTAAGAGAAAGAAACCGGCTGCGCAAACTGTTTGATGACTATCTCAGGCAGGGCGGTTTTCCTGAATTAAGCTCGGTCGAACGAACGGATACGCAAAAAGAGATTCTCACCATGTACGCCCGCAATATTCTCTATCAGGACATTGCGCCGCGCTTTGCCATTAAAAAAGCGGTTACGCTTGAGAGTTTATTCTTTTATCTGACTTCAAATATCGCCTCTCTGCACAGTTTCAACAAACTCGCCGGGACCATCGGCTTGAACGACAAAACGGTCAAGGATTATCTTGGTTATTTCAACGAGGCCTACCTGTTGTTCAGCCTCGACTCTTTCTCATTCTCGGCCCGGAAACAGATCAAGAGCCCGAAAAAAATCTACGCCATCGATACCGGGCTGGCGATAGCCTCAGGCTACAATTTCAGCGAAAACCGGGGCCGCCTGCTCGAAAATCAGATCTTTCTCGAATTAAAACGGCGCGGCCAGGAACTCTTTTATTACAAGACAGCTAATAATCTTGAAGTTGATTTCGCCTGCACCAGCCAAGGCCGAATAACCCGCCTGATTCAGGCCGCTT
>JAOZKP010000271.1 GCA_029935295.1 bacterium
AGACATCGTAAAGATGGCAGCTGGTGGCGGCAACACCGTCGGCCTCAAAAGCGACGGCACCGTCGTCGCCGTGGGGTGGAACTATTACGGTCAGTGCGAAGTCAGCGGCTGGCATCTCATCATGGGTACCGTTTCAGGTATTGCCATAGATTTTTCCACTGGTTGTCCTCTTGTTAATGCCAATATTGCAGCTGGGTTATTTACTGCTACATCAGATATTGATGGGTTATATTCTCTAGCCCTCAGTCCGGGAAGTCATGATGTTGTCTATGCCAAAACCGGCTATCAAACGATAGTCATCTCGAACGTGGAGGTCAATGTTTGTGAATCAACCGAACTGAATATCGGCCTGAGTCCTGAGGGGTTTTTAAACATTACCAGTACCACACTCCCTTCTGCCGACACCGGCAGTGCATACGATTCCAGAATATTGATCACCGGCGGTGTTTGGCCCTATACTTTTTCATTGGCCTACGGTACTCTGCCGCCGGGTTTGACCCTTGATCCCACCTGGGGTTCCATCACCGGTATCCCGACTGACGTCGGTTCATATACTTTCGCAGCGGCGGTGCAGGATAGTGAAGGTAGTTATGCCGAACGGGAATTTACGATTGAGGTAACGGAACAACTCGAAATCACAACAACACCAATCCTTTCCCGGGGTACATGGTATAGCAACTATTTTCTAAGCCTAGAATCAATCGGAGGTACGCTTCCCCATACTTTTACAAAAATAAGCGGTTCCATGCCATCCAGATTATCACTCTCAACTACCGGCAATTTAACGGGTACCCCTTCTAGTATTGGTACCTTCTCATTTACCGTACAGGTAAGCGATTCCTCCGGCCGGACAGCAGAAAAAGCTTTTACTCTCGCCATCGACCTCCCGCTAACCATCACTACCAGCCGGCTTAATGACGGCGTGGTTATCCAGTCCTACGAACAAATCATGGCAGCCGCCGGTGGCTACGGCGCCTACCACTGGTCGGTCTACAGCGGCACTTTACCTCTGGGCCTCATTCTTGGTGGTGAGACCGGTATTATTTCCGGTTCACCTATCGAGGCTACCAATCGCGGCATTGTCCTGGCAGTCAGTGACGAGGCGGGACGGGTTACTTACCAGGATTTCACTCTGCATATCAGCCCGGTTCTGGCCATTGCAACTACGGTGCTGCCCACGGCTTTGATTAATACGCCTTTTTCCGAGGCTATACGCATAAACGGCGGTCTTGGCCCATATCATTTTTCCTATGATGGCCAGCTACCGGCCGGTCTCAGCCTGAATACCTCGACCGGGATTATCTCCGGCACCCCGACTCTCGCCGGCTATACCAATGTCGGCATCACGGTAACTGACAGCACCTGGCCGACGCCCCAAGAGACCACCCAGGTACTTGGTATCCGGGTCTCGAGCATGTTAACGATTGTTAGCAGCGCCGTTTTGCCCAACAGCCGGGTGGGTACCGCTATCAATCCGGTAGTTCTGAATGCCGGGGGCGGCCCGTCGCCCTTTGGCTGGGCGGTAGTCGGCGGCACCCTGCCGGCTGGTATCAGTCTCGATGCCGCTACCGGCACGCTTGCCGGAACGCCGCTTGGGGCGGGCGATTTCAGTTTCACTATCCAGATAACCGATGATAACAACGCTACTTCGATGAAGGAATTCTTCTGGCACGTTTCCGACATCCTGCTGATTGATACGGCGATAGTTCCCAACGGGGCTCAGGATGAGTTTTACACGATTTCTCTGGCCGCACATGGTGGGCTTAAATCGTACTTCTGGCGGATTGTCAGCGGCACTCTGCCCAGCGGCCTTTCCCTTAATAATGAAGCCGGTACCATCTCTGGCCGACCGACTACCCGCCAGGCCTACTCTTTTACTGTCGAGGTCAGTGACAACGACAGCCCGGCCCAGACAACAAGCCGCACCTATGAGATCGAGATCTTCGACAATCTCTATATCCGCACTCCGACCCTGGCCAACGGCTGTGAAGACGAGGCTTATACCACCACTGTCGAGGCCCGCCAGGGGGTGCCGCCCTATATCTGGACACTGGAATCCGGCAGCCTGCCGCCGGGGGTTCACCTTACCAGTTCAGATACCAGCGCTTCCCTTGACGGCACACCGACTTTTCCGGGGGTGTATACCTTCACCCTGGGGGTGCGGGACAGTGGCGCACCTCAAAACCTGGCGACCAAGGAGTATACCATCGAGGTCTATGGTGACGTGGTCATAACCAGTGAACATCTGCGCAACGCCCGGCGGGGCCAGACCTACAGCGATACGGTCATTGTCGGCGGCGGAGCGCCGCCCTACCACTGGCAACTTCTAAGCGGCAGCCTGCCCACCGGTCTGAGTCTCAACCCGGCTACCGGCGCCATCTCCGGGACTACGTTTCTGGATGAGGGCACCAGCGCTGTTTTTACCCTCCAAGTGACCGACAGTGGTCAGCCGTCCCAGTCCGCCGAGCGGGAATTCACTATTCAGGTGATCTCGCCTCTGGCTATTGGTAGTAATATTCCTCCAGCCCGGTATGGCGAAGCTTACGAATATGTCCTGAGCGGTTCCGGGGGCATCAGCCCGCTTTCCTGGTCTCTGGTTCTCGTAATCGGCGATACTCCGCCTTTTCCCGACGGCTTAACCTTTGATGAGGCTACCGGCACCCTGGCCGGCACCCCGGCAGACTGCGGTAATTACCACTTTATTGTCAGGTTGACTGATTCATCTCCAATCCCGGAAACCTTAGATGTCATGCTGCAGCTGGAGGTTGACTGCTCAAACCTGCCGGTTACCGAGGATTTTGAGTCGGACACCACCAGCGGCATCCACTGGTACAGCTATGGCGATGCTTACTGGAATATCTCTAACAGCAATCCCTACAATGGTTTGCAGGATGGAGAATCACCAGCTCTAACCAACAGTCAATCATCGACCTTTGCCACCACGGCCCTGTGTGATGCCGGTACCATGACTTTCTGGTACGCGGTGGATTCAGAGGAACATTATGATTTTCTCAATTTTTATATTGACGACCAGCTGGTAAATTCCTGGTCCGGTTACGCCCCTTATACTTTCTTCCAAACAAATGTCGAGGCCGGCCGTCATGTTTTTGCCTGGGAATACAGCAAGAACAACAGCGCCTCCCATGGCGCCGACCGGGCCTGGATTGATGATTTATATCTGCCCCTGCGCCGGATAGCATCTTGCGATTTCAACGGCGATGCCACCTCCGATATCCTCTGGCACAATATTTACAGCGGCGCCCGTGCTCTACATCTGATGGTTGAAAACGGGGTTGGCAGTACTGCCAACCTGCCGGTCGAGGATGACAGCAACTGGCAGGTTTTCGGCTCCGGAGATTTTAACGGCGACGGTATTGCCGACATTCTCTGGACCAACGAAGTCACCAATGAGCTGAAAATCTGGTTTATGGATGCCGCAGGTTTCAATCATGAAGTACAGGTTGGTAGTGCCGATCTGTCAGATTTTGATCTCTACGGCCCGGCCGACTTTAACGGCGACGGCAGAGCTGATCTTTTCTGGCGCAGTAAAACCTCCGGCCAGATGTATATCTGGTACCTGGATGAGAATGGTTACAACAGCGGCCGCTATCTGGGTACGGTCGATGATTTTGACTATCAGGTTTACGGCCCGGCAGATTTCGACGGTGACGGCATTGCCGATATCCTCTGGCGCAACACCGCTACCGGGGTGATATTTATCTGGTACATGAACACCACCAGTCTCGACCACAGCGTCTATGCCGGAACCCTGACCGATCCCGACTGGGTCTTCGAAACCTTCGCTGATTTCAACGGCAACGGCAACGACGACATCTACCTGCGCAACCATGCTACCGGCCAGATGGTCGTCTGGCATCCGGATGACAACGGCCACATCACCTCCCAGTATATCGGCACGATTCCCGATATGAACTGGCAGATTGTCTGCTCCGGTGATTTCAACGGCGACGGCTACGGAGACATCATCTGGCGCAACGTCAATACCGGCGTTCTATTTAGGTGGACCTTCAATGCCACCGGCTACACCGGTAGCACCTATTTGGGTACGGTGGCTGATGCGGCTTGGAGG
>JAOZKP010000702.1 GCA_029935295.1 bacterium
AAAGGGATTGGTAAAATGTTTAAAAATCTCAAAGCACTTAAAGATGTGGAGGAGTGATGAAGAAAGGGATGCAGGAGGTTTTCACTGATTGGTGGGATAGGTTACAGAAGAATAACGGTGGTCGTGCCCAACTTAAACGGTGTAGTTCGCCGGAAGAAGCTGCACTTCATCCAGAAACTCACCGGCTGAAAAATATGTTGCCGGACTGGCTCCCGTTGGAAGCGGTGGCAACCATTGTCGGGGTGTCAGCCCATATTAAAAATGAGACGAAATTAGGATTTGCCCAATCTCTTGCAACTCCAAAAGAGAAAAATGGCCGGGTACCGTTGAGTGAAAGTCGATTTCGCCAGTTACTCTCCTGTCGGGATTGGGATGAGCTTTATAGGACGTTACGCAGATCAGTATCTATTCTTGACGGGAATGTAAATCTGTTGAGTTTTGTCGATGCCGTTCTACTTTGGAATGATGAGTTTCGGGGAGCATATAGAAAACCAGGGAAGAGCCTGAAATTTGAACTTTCCCGAGATTACTATGAAATTGCAATGAAATACGAAAAATAAAGCCCAAAACAGGAGAAATACAAATGTCAAAATTTATTCAACTGCATATGCTCACAAACTACGCTCCGTCAAACCTCAACCGCGATGACCTTGGTCGTCCTAAAACGGCAAAAATGGGAGGTGTTGATCGCCTTCGTATTTCGTCACAGAGCCTGAAAAGGGCGTGGCGGACTTCAGAAGTTTTTGAAGATGCCTTTGGTGACAAACTTGGTATTCGCACGAAAAAGTTTGGTCTTGAGGTGTATGAGCGTCTAGTTGCGGCAGGTGTTTCAGAGAGTAATTCCAAAAAGTGGGCTCAGGTGATTGCTTCACAGTTTGGCAAACTAAAAAAAGCAAATAAAGAAAAACCTCTTGAGGATCTTGAGATTGAACAATTGGTTCATATTGCACCCAATGAGAAAACGACTGTGTTTGCTCTTGTCGATAAACTGGCTGAAGAGGGCCGTGCCCCTGAAGACGGTGAGCTTAAACTGTTACGCAAAGATACGGAAGCCGTCGATATTGCACTTTTCGGTCGTATGCTTGCCTCAAGTCCGAAATACAATGTCG
>JAOZKP010000272.1 GCA_029935295.1 bacterium
ATGCTCTGACGTAAAGGTTTTCGGACGCGAGTTCGATTCTCGCCACCTCCACCAAACCAAATAAAACGAATCGCCCAGTTGCTGAAAACAGCATCACGGACGGTTCGTTTTTTTGTTTAAAGCTAAGAATTCCGGTGTTTACTACCACAGGTTACTCACCTTCCCATTACCCGGTCTTGGTAGATCCGGTAAAATTTCTTCTCTTGACGCCTTCATTCTATAAGGTTTCACTTGGCCCCAGTTCGGTTTATCCTGCCCACCAGACAAGTCAGTAGACGATGTACTGAATATTTTATTGACAAATATGAGATTATAATGTATATTAATGTCTAAGTAATCAAGCTACCGACCAAGCGAGATCACAGAAATGATAAAAGTTGATCTGAAATCAATCGTTAATATCCAAGCAGGATACCAGGCTAAGGCCAAGATCAAAGAGAAGATTCGAGGCACACACTGCCTGATCCAAAGCAAAGATTTCGACAATTCACATCGCTTGCAGATCGAGAACCTGACCACCTTTATCCCTGAACGAAATCCTGAAATTTATTCCGTCAAAAAAAATGATGTCCTTTTCCAGGCCCGCGGCATTGGCCATTTTGCCCACCACATAGAATACGACCTTAAACATACCCTCGCCGCAGGCTCGTTCTACATAATGCGTATAAAGAAAGAAGGCTTGCTTCCTCAATTCCTGGCCTGGTGGCTGAATCAGTCGGAAGCTCAAAGCTATTTCCAGTCACAGGCAGGCGGTACCGGGATATCATTCATCTCCAAACACACGCTTTCCCGCCTGCAAGTCAGAATTCCGCCACTTTCCATCCAGAAAAAAGTGGTAAAAATCGTAACCCTTGCCAATCGCGAACAATTCCTTCTGGCAAGGCTCGCACAGATGCGATCACTTCTCGCCAAAACTGCCTGCTTAAATGCAATTCAAGAACAGGAGAAATAAAACAATGAGTCCCCACGTTTCCCAAAAAGAGATCAACGATGTAGTCTGGCGGGCCTGCGACACCTTCAGAGGCGCAGTCGATCCATCGGAATATAAAAATTACATCCTGACTATGCTCTTTATCAAATATATGAGTGACCTGTGGAAAGACAAAAGAGCCGAGTTTGAGAAAAAATATAATGGTGATGAGACCCGAGTGGAAAGAGCGCTGGCCCGAGAACGTTTTGTGGTGCCGCCGGAAGCAAACTTTGATTCCCTCTACAGCAAGCGGGACGAGCCCAATATTGGGGAGATCATCAATATCGCCCTTGAAAAAATCGAGGACACCAACAAGTCGAAGCTCGAAAATGTTTTCCGTAATATCGATTTCAACAGTGAGCCGGCCCTGGGTCAGACCAAGGAGCGCAACCGCCGCCTAAAGAATCTTCTGGAAGATTTTGCCGATGAACGTCTCGATTTGCGCCCCTCGCGCATTGGCAATCGCGATGTAATCGGAGATGTATATGAATACCTGATCTCCCGTTTCGCGGCCGGGGCCGGGAAAAAAGCTGGTGAATTTTACACCCCACCCGAAGTCTCAACGCTGCTGGCCAGACTGCTTGCCCCCAAAGACGGAGACCGTATCTGCGACCCGGCCTGCGGATCGGGATCGCTTCTCATTAAGGTCGGCCAGGAAGTCGGCAGCCCCAATTTCGCCCTGTCCGGCCAGGAGTCCAACGGCTCCACCTGGTCCCTGTGCCGGATGAACATGTTCCTGCACTCCATGGACTCAGCCCGTATAGAATGGTGCGACACCATCAACAACCCCAGGTTGATCGAGAACGACGAGCTGATGCGCTTTAATGTCGTGGTCGCCAATCCACCGTTTTCACTGGATAAGTGGGGTCAGGAAAACGCAAGCCACGACCGATTCAACCGCTTCTGGCGCGGAGTCCCCCCGAAAAGCCGGGGCGATTACGCCTTTATCAGCCACATGGTCGAAATTGCGCTGGAGGGTGAAGGCAAAGTGGGCGTCATCGTCCCGCACGGGGTTCTGTTTCGGGGCGGAGCCGAAGGCGTTATCCGAAAAGCATTCATTGAAGATAACATCCTTGAGACGGTTATCGGCCTGCCCGCCCAACTTTTCTATGGCACCGGGATACCGGCGGCCATTCTTGTTTTCAACAAGGGCCGAAAATCATGGAAAACGGCCAAAAACCAGCGCGATAAGCATGTTCTCTTTATAGACGCCAGCCGCGAATTCAAAAACGAAAAGAAACAGAACCGTCTGCGGGAAGAAGACATCGCAAAGATCGTCGCGACGTTCCGGGAATTTGCGGAAATCGAAAAATATTCCCACCTGGCAACCCTGGAAGAAATCCAGGAGGCCGAATTCAATCTGAATATCCCCCGCTATGTGGACACCTTCGAAGAAGAAGAGGATGTCGATATTCCGGCGGTGCAAAAGGAGATTGAAGAACTGGAAGCGGAATTGGAAAAGACACAAAAGGAACTTGCCGGTTATTTGAAAGAACTCGGACTATGAGTGACAGGAATGAACCATGAAAAAGAATAAAGCCAAGGATAAACAAGTGCCCATGAAAAAAGATATATCCATTGTCCGCTCATCGGCGGCTGAATACCTGACCTTTGTCGCGGCGGGCGGTAATTCGGAAACCAGCGTGGAAATGCGCTATGAAAACGAAAATATCTGGCTGACACAGAAGATGATGGCAACCCTTTATGATGTCTCGGTTCCGGCCATCAACCAGCATTTGAAACGTATCTTTAGCGACAACGAATTGGAGGAAAGCGCAGTTATTAAGAAATACTTAATAACTGCCACTGACGGAAAAAACTACAATACAAAACATTACAGCCTGCAGGCCATTATCGCCGTTGGTTTCAAAATCGAAAATGAGCGCGCCGTGCAGTTTCGCAAATGGGCCAACCGAATTGTCAAAGACTATACAATTCAGGGCTGGACGATGGATGTGGAACGCCTAAAACACGGCGGCAACCTGACAGATGAATTCTTTGAACGCCAACTTGAAAAGATCCGGGAAATCCGGCTTTCAGAGCGCAAGTTCTACCAGAAAATCACAGACATCTACGCCACCGCGCTGGATTACGATCCATCTGCCACTGCGACCAAACGTTTCTTCGCGGCCGTTCAAAACAAGATGCACTACGCAATTCACGGCAATACGGCGGCTGAAGTCATTGTGGATCGTGCGGATCACAAAAAAGAAAACATGGGGTTGACCTGTTGGGATGGAGCGCCAAAAGCGAAGATTCACAAATATGATGTTTCCATCGCCAAGAATTATCTCTCCGGGTTTGAGCTTGGACAGATGCAACGGATTGTTTCGGCCTATCTGGACATGGCGGAAATGCAGGCCATGCGAAAAATTCCCATGACTATGGCAGACTGGGAAGAGCGATTGAGCGGCTTTCTCAAACTCTGGGATCGGGAAATTCTTCAGGATGCCGGCCGGGTGACGGCAGAGCTGGCCAAGGCCCATGCCGAAAGTGAATTTGAAAAATTCCGCATCGTACAAGACCGCCTGTACGAAAGCGATTTCGATCGGGTTGTGAAACAGATTGAGGAAGCGGCGAAGATGTTGCCGGAGAATGACACGAGGCGGAAAAAATGATCGAGCGATTCCAGATATTGTCACTTGATGGCGGCGGCATCAAAGGCCTCTTTTCTGCTGCAGTACTCGCTTTCTTGGAGAAAGATCACAACTTACACATTGCAGATCATTTTGATCTGATCGTTGGCACTTCCACCGGAGGTATAATTGCTCTTGCCCTGGGGTTAGGTATGCATCCTAGAGAGATTGTGCAATTTTATGTCAACGAGGGGCCGGAGATTTTTGCCACTAACCGACTTTCTGGAATCAAACTTTTTTTTCGGAATAAGTATGACAGTGACGGCCTGGAAACCGCTTTGAAAAAATGCTTCGAAAAAAAACGGTTGGCTGATAGTGCAAAGCGTCTCGTCATCCCTTCCTATAATATCGGAGAGGACGATGTTTACCTCTTTAAAACGCCCCACCACCAGCGCTTGAAACGTGACTATAAAGTTCCGGCCTGGAAAGTTGCCCTAGCTACGAGTGCCGCTCCG
>JAOZKP010000703.1 GCA_029935295.1 bacterium
AATGGAGATAATCATGAGTGAAGCTGTAATTGTCGCGACCGTTCGCAGTGCCGGTGGTCGATATAAAAAAGGTGGTTTGGCGCAGACCCGGGGTGACGAAATTGGGATTCAGGTTGTTAAAGGACTAATGGCCAAAGTCCCGGAGTTAAAGCCCGAAGATATTGATGACCTGGTTTGTGGTTGCTCATTTCCCGAGGCCGAGCAAGGGATGAATCTGGGCCGGATTCTGGCTTTAGGAGCCGGATTACCGGTGTCAGTCAGCGGCGTAGTCGTCAATCGTTTCTGCTCTTCCGGTCTTCAGGCGATAGCTGATGCAACGGCTAAGATTAATGCCGGATGGGCTGATGTTGTGGTTGCCGGTGGCACTGAGTCGATGAGCCATATTCCAATGGGTGGCAGTATTTTTCGTCCTCATCCAGAATGGGGTGATCTTCCCAATACCTACGTTTCAATGGGGATAACGGCTGAAAATGTTGCCGCAGAATTTTCAGTTTCGCGGGAAGATCAGGATAAATTCGCAGTTGAAAGCAACCGCCGGGCCTACGAGGCCAACAACGCCGGAACCTTTGCCGATGAAATTATCCCGATTGAAGCCTGGCGTTATTCTACTGATGCTCAGGGCAAGAAAATTAAAACCCGAAAAACTTTCAAGGTTGATGATGGTGTCCGTTGGCCGACAACGGTTGAGGGTTTAGGAAAACTTAAATCGCCTTTTAAGGCGGGCGGGATTGTAACTGCCGGAAATTCATCGCAGATGACTGACGGCGGTGCTTTTTCTTTGATTATGAGTGCGGAGAAAGCCAAAGCTTTAGGACTTAAACCAATTGCCAAACTTACTAACTTTGCCGTTGCCGGGGTTCGCCCTGAGGTGATGGGCATCGGTCCTGCGGTCGCAATTCCCAAAGTATTGCAGCAGGCGGGTCTTAAAATGAAAGATATCGATCTTTTTGAAATCAATGAAGCTTTTGCATCACAGTGTATTTACTCTCTGCGTGAAGCCAAGATTGAAAAGCGCTATTGGGACGGCGATGTCAATCCCAACGGCGGGGCTATTGCTCTGGGCCATCCCTTAGGTTGTACCGGCGCCAAATTGACCGCCCAACTT
>JAOZKP010000273.1 GCA_029935295.1 bacterium
CGGAAACAGATAGGTCGTGACTAACTCTGGGCAAGCCTGCTCTCTACTCTACCCACCCCCGGTTTTAGTAGTAGTAGTAGTGTTTTTTGCGGGCGGTGGTTTTGGCGTCGTTGTAGACTACTCCGAGGAGGTTGGTGCCTTGGAGGTTGGTAATGGCTTCTTTTACATCTTGGGCTTTGGCTTTACCTTCGCGGACGACGAAGATGGTGCTGTCTACGGATGGGGCCAGGACCTGGGCATCAGCGAATGGTAATGATGGGGGCGTATCGAAGATAACGTAACGTTCGGGATAACGGTTTTTTAATTCTGAAATCAGCTCTTTCATACGGTTTGATGAAAGAGTTTCAACCGGGTCTTTTAAGGTACCGCCCGAGGGAAGAAATACCAGTTTCCCTAAACCGGTCTTAATTAGAGCTTTGTGAAGCGGAAAATTGTCTTTCAGACATTGAATGAGACCGGGTTTCGAGTCGATTCTGAGTTGTTTATGGAGACTGGGACGACGGAGATCGGTATCAACGAGAAGGACTGTATGGTCGTATTCCCGGGCCAGAGCTATGGCAAGATTCAAGGAAGTAAGTGATTTTCCCTCTTCACCGATAGTACTGGTTATCATAATCGTATTTAGAAAGGTTTCGCCTTTTGTTAATTTAACAACCAGAGAACGTAATTTATTATACTCTTCGGCCACTGGTGAACGATCACCATGCATAGTTGTCAACAACATGGGATTATTGAGTTTGAGCGAAGATGCTGCGGGAACAAATGTAGAAGCAGGTACAGTTTGAGAATCAGGTACTTCGTCGACTGAAACTGTTTTTTCAGGTGCAACAGTTTTAGCCGGTGAAATATCTTCGTCGGGTTGCTTATTTTTATTGACGGCTTGATTACCGGCAACTTTTTTCAGGGCTTGTTCGATGCGGCTCATAGTTGGCTCAGTTCAGGATTGAAAGTTAAAAATGCTTAACGGATGAAAGGTTGGCGGTTATCAGGTTTATGCATTCTCTCATCAGATCCGGTTTTAATATTTCAAGACCTAACAAAGCTATGAATATTGAGAAGTATAGAAGTGTCACAATGTAGATAAATATGTCCCGGCGACGAATTTTGGCATTGCTTATACCGTCGTCTATTGTGGGAATTATGGCCATAATGTTGGCGCCCATATTTTCCAGTTGATGAGGGTTTTTAATTGATGTATCAAGGGTGTCGAGCAGAAAAATAGCCCCCAGGCCACAACCGATACCGGCGGCGATAGCCAACAGGATCATCCTAACCATATTAGGTGAAACCGGAGTTTTTGGTAAAATTGCCCGGTCGACGACCCGGAAAGTTGCGGTTTTGTCACTGATTTCCATCTGCTTGGAAACCTCGGCCTGGCCGATACGCTGCAGAAGCTGGTCGTAAATTCCCCGGGTTGAATCTCTCTCCTGAATTAGGACGCCTAATTTTTTGCGATTTTCAGGAATATCGTGCAAGCTTGCTTCACGTTCGACAATTCTTCTCTTCAGGCTTTTCTTCTGGGCCGTGAGAGCACTGATTTCTGATTCGACATCAAAAAGCTGTTGCTGAACCTGCTGATGGAGAGGGTTAACCGAAGACATGCTGCTGGTCTGCATAGAGTCATCAGCACCATTCTCAGCGATACGTTGTTTGAGGGTTTCAATCTCAACTTTCAAACGAATAACTTCCGGATAATTGTCGGTATATTTCAAAAGCAAAACAGCTAACTGGCGCTCAAGTGCGTGCAAACCGTTACCACCGGTAGCCCCGCTGAAAATATCAATGGTTGGTTTGATGCTTTTCAATTGTCGCTGCAGGCGGTTTTTACGGGCTCGCATAGTGTCTAAATCAAGCTGAATTTGCTCAATTTGATCTTTGAATAGCTTGATTTCAGTCAAAACCGCATTTTCATCAACCGAAAAATAGACTCCCTGCTGTTTACGAAATTCAATAATAGCATTTTCAGCAGCATCAAGTTTTTTCTTAAAGAGATCAATCTGCTCCTGCAGAAAACGGTTGGCGCCATAGGTTTCATCTCTTTTGGAAGAGATATTTTCTTCGACGTATTTACTGACAAGTGTATTAACAAAATTTTGCGCAAAAGCCGGATCTTGATCCTCAAGTGAAACCGTAAAAAGTTCCTCCCCCCGAATGCGGATATTAATTCTCTCTTTGAGTTTACTGATGAAAATCTGCTGTTCAGCTTCACTTTTGGTGAATATATCAGAATCGATCTCGGTCAAAGTTTTGACCAGAATATCCCGGCTCAGCAGAGAATAACGTAAAACCCTAATTTTAGACTTCATATCCGGGGTTACAGCAATCCCGCGAACCAGTCGATTGATAACGTTGGTTTCAATAAAAACCGTACTGTCAGCCTTGTATTTCTTCGGAATTGTATAAGAGTAAACCGTAACCAATGTCATTGTCAACAGAGCTACAATGATAAAGGTATAGCGGTGGCGGTGCAGGGCTTTCAGGTAATTAATATATGTTGAGAAATCAGTTTGATTCATTATTGGTTTAATCTTAAAGGGTTATAAGTAATAAATTATAAACTTTTCAACAGTTTAATCGATTTTTCTTTTTCTGGAAAATCACCGAGGGAGAGAGCTTTTTTCAGAGTTTGGACTGTGTTTTCTTTTTCACCTAGTTGATTCTGGGCTAAGGCCAGGTGGTAGACGACGGTGGCGTTTTCAGGTAAAAGGGTTACGGCTTTTTCGAGAAGACGTTGGGCTTCGACGTAACGACCGTTTTTATAGAGGACGTAGCCCATAGTATCGATAATTCCCGGGTTACTAGAATCCTGACGATAGGCTTTCATAGCCAATTCAAGAGCTTTTTCAGGGTTGCTGTAATTTTCGACATAGAGATAAGCAGCATTGTTAAGGCTGGCGGTGTGCTTGGGATTTTTCTCAAGGACATCTTCGTAGAGTTTCAGAGCCTCTTTTTTGTTACCAAGTTTATCATTTAACGCCCCCATGGCAAAGTCCGCCTGAGAATAATTGGGAAACTCTTTTTTAACTTCCTGAAAAGTCTGCATAGCCAGCTCAGGTTTATTCATCTTATCAAAAACGGTCCCCAGACGCATTTTCAAGACTGGTGTCTGGCTATCAACTTTCTGTATACCATCCTGCAAAGTTTTTTCAGCATCATTAAATTCCTGTCGATATTCGTAAACTGACGCCGAGAGCAGATAACCATAGGGTGATGTCGGAGATCCGGAAGTCACTTTCTGCGCCAGTTGCAGAGCCTTGTCAGACTCACCTTTTTTTAAATACGCCGCAATCATCAAAGGGATACCGCGCCCGGGGCGTGCTTTCTCGAGCTCCTGAAAGACCGGCGCAGCATCGGCCATAGTCCCCCGTTCGGCGAGCAGTCGGCCTTTCAACTCGAGAATTACCGGATTTCCGGGGTTGGCATTAAGGGCATTTTCTAGAACTGCCGGCACTTTGTCATATTTTTTACTGCGCAAAAGATATTGGGCAAGAGCCAAGTAGCCACCTGGCGTTTCTGTGGTTGCAGCCTTTTGAAAATATTGAAACGCTTTTTCCTCATTACCACTAAGTTCGGAAAGTGCACCGATGGCAACAATGGCTTTGAGATTTTTTTCATCTAAAGCAAGAACTGCTTCGTATTCAACAATCGCTTTCTCATACTCTCCCTTGGATGAATGATAGGTTGCAATATTGAAATAGGGGGTGAAATATTCAGGGTTAGCTTTTTTTGCTTTTTCAAGTGAATTCAAGGCCTTCTGCGGTTTTTTCTGAGCAAAATAAGCTGCGGCCATATGGTTGTAAAGTAGAGCATCAGTAGGGGTAGAGTTGAGACCTTCATCCAAAGTCTTGAGCGCCGCCGCGTAATTTTGCTGGCGCAGATAAAAAGATGTAAGGAGAAAGCGTGTATTCAAAACCTCTGGAGCAACACTTAAAGCAGTTGCTAAATCCTTTTCGGCCTCTATTTTATTACCCCGGGAAAGATTAAAGATACCTTTTTTGAGGTGGGCACCGGCAAGGTTGGGGTTAAGGGCAATCGCACGGTCAAATTCGGCCAT
>JAOZKP010000274.1 GCA_029935295.1 bacterium
CCTCTATACCCGCTGCCCCCAAACTTGTCAACTTAATTATATATCTTTACGTGTTTCAGCAGCCTCTCCCTGGCTCCGGAACCTCGCATAAAGCCCTGCAAAATCACCAGTACTCATCAAGACAACCAGCTCTTTACGTCCGGCCCTCTCCCTGAGATCATCATAGATATCTTCCGCCGCAGAGCAGGCCCGAGCCGGCAGTTGGCTATTTGCAGTTATCTCCCGAGCCAGATTTTCAGTATCAAGCCGCTCTGCATTTGCCAGATTATCGGCGCCGTAAACCGGAGCCAGAAGCACTTCATCGGCTGCCGTAAAAACCGTTGCCAGTTCTTTCTGAAAGAGATTACGACGGCTGGTAGCAGTCCTTGGCTCAAAAACCGCCACCAGATTATAATCGGCAAAGTGCTCTCTTAAACCTTCCAAAGTGCGGCGGATAGCTGTCGGATGATGCGCAAAATCACTCATATATATAGTATCACCATAACGGCCGATGATCTCCTGTCGCCTCTTAACCCCTTTAAAAGATTTAAGGCCTGCAACTATCTCATTTTGCTGAAAACCCATATCCTGCAACAAAATCGCCGTCGCCAGGGCATTTTCCGCATTATGCCGGCCAATTGCACTGACACTCATCTCCTGTTGTAAACCATCTTTGGTTACGACTGCAAACTCTCCTCCCACGTCCAGAGCCTGATAATCCAGCAGGCGATAGTCGGCATCTGCGGCCCGGCCATATGTCAATACTCGACAGGGTGCTTCCGGCAGCAATTGCCGCAAAATCTCGCAGTCGGCGGCGGCCACAAGCAGACCATTTTTCGGCATATTCTTTATAAGCTGCTGAAATTCAACTATAATTTCGTCAATCCCGGAAAACAGATCAATATGATCCATCTCAATTCCGGTAATAATAAGCTGAGTTGGCCGATAGTGATGAAACTTGGCATGCCGATCGAAATATGAGCTATTATACTCATCGCCTTCCAGTACAAAACCAGCCCCGGAGGCCAAATTATAGTTGGCAGAGAAGTTTAGAAGTTCACCCCCGATCATAAAAGATGGCAACGCCCCGCAGCTCTGCATCCCCCAGGCCAACATAGAAGCCGTAGTTGTTTTCCCGTGTGTACCGGCAACTACCAGGCGAAACCTCTTATCAATCAGAAATTCCTGCCACAAAGTTTCCGGCAGCGAACGACAGCAAAGACCAATCTCCTGCGCCCTTACCGCCTCAACATTGCTCCGGGCGGCAACATTACCAACGACAACCAAATCGATATTTGATTGTATCCGCTCAGCCACATACCCACTCTGTACTTCAATGCCGCGCTCCCGCAAAAGATCGCTCATCGGCGGATAGGCTGCAGCGTCCGAACCAGAAACCGCCCAACCCCGCTCTTTAAGCATACTCGCCAAAGCGGCCATCGCCGTCCCACAGATACCAATCAAATGTACTTTTTTCATAACCCTGCCATCAATATAATTGAAATTATTCAAGACTTCGTTTATATTTAAAATTAAGCCCTTAATCATAACACATTCACAACTGAATCGACAATTATTGTTTGCGGGAGAAATTGTGAACCCACTAATCGGAGAGTTACCAACCGACCCGGAAACCAATGCCAGATATAGCCACCTCAAGCAACTCAACCCAGAATGGTGGCAGCGGGCTGTGGCTTTAATTGCAACCCCCCTAACGGATCAAATTACCGGGATCCTGAAAACCACTGAAGACACCCTCGAAATACCTTGGTTTAATCGTGTTGTCAGCATCCATCCCGCAACCAGAACAATGAACTACATTGGTGACCGCCAACCCCAACTCCGTTATCAGGACGGCCTGGTCATCCTGGCTCTACTCAACTATCTTACAAAACACCGGCAACTGCCGCCCGACACTGAACTTATCAATGAAAATCATCTCACCGGCGGCACCACCTTCTTTCGCGGCCCGCACCTAATGGCATCAGTAATCCTGGCCCAAAGCTATAGTAATAAGGGTGGGGAATTAATAAAAAAATCCCGGCTCTGGGGCGGACAACCAACACCATACGGCGAGTTCGGGGTTAAATTTGAGATCTTCCCCGGACTCAACTGGACAATCGCTCTCTGGGAAAGTGATCCCGAATTTCCAGCCCGGGCGCAATACCTTTTCGACCGCAAACTCGACCGGATCTTTCAGCTCGATATTATCTGGGCCCTGGGCAACCTGGTTGCCGCCAAACTCTAATGTGGATACTGGCAGGGGTATCTACCTGCCAACATGTGACGATTGGAAATCAGTTCTAAATTCCCCGACCCGGGGGAACAGATTGCAAACATATCTCTTTTTGACATTTTTAATCTTGAGGTATTAACATGGCACACCACCAAGCTCTCAAACTCAGTTATTCTCATCTGGCCGACAGGCTCAATCGCTTCCCCCAAGGTGCCCCACCATCACAACTGCTGTATAAAATCCTGGCTCTGCTGTTCAGTGAAAAAGAAGCTGAACTGGTTGCCCAACTGCCAATTAAACCCTTCACGATTGAAAAAGCTAGTCAAATCTGGAAGCTCAACCTGAACGAAACCCGTAAGCTACTTGAAGAGCTGGCGGGAAGGGCAATCCTGGTTGATCTGGATAACAATGGGGAATCTGTTTATGTTCTGCCGCCGCCGATGGCCGGTTTTTTTGAATTTTCTCTAATGCGCACCCGGGGTGACATTGATCAGAAAGTTCTCAGCGAACTGTTCTACCAATACGTGAATGTTGAAGAAGATTTCATTAGCGATCTGTTTGCCCGTGGGGAAACCCAACTTGGACGGACTTTCGTACACGAACCGACCCTTACCAATGAGAACGCCTTCCATGTTCTCGATTACGAACGCGCCACCGAAGTCATCAAAACGGCAACCCACATCGGCGTTGGTACCTGCTACTGCCGCCACAAAATGCACCACTTAAATAAAGCCTGTGATGCTCCGCTGGATATCTGCATGACTTTTAACAGTGCGGCGGCATCACTAACCAAACATAATCACGCCCGCCTGATCGATGCCAACGAATGTCTAGACCTGCTGCAACAGGCTTACGATTACAACCTGGTGCAGTTCGGGGAAAATGTCCGGCAGCAAGTAAATTTTATCTGCAATTGCTGTGGCTGTTGTTGTGAAGCGATGATTGCCGCCCGGCGTTTAACTATTTTAAACCCGATTCACACAACCAATTTCATCCCGGAAATCAATCATCAGAACTGTACTGGATGTGGCATATGTGTCAATATTTGTCCCGTGGAAGCAATCGCTCTGTCCTCGGCAAATGATCCGCAAAAACTGACTCGCAAACAGGCCACCCTGATTGAAGATCGCTGCCTCGGCTGTGGTCTTTGTGTCCGCTCCTGCCCAGAAGCCGTAATCAAACTGAAATCACGCCCTCAACGAGTACTTACCCCCCTGAACGGAATCCATCGTGCCGTGGTTATGGCTATCGAGCGTAACAAACTACAGAATCTGATTTTCGACAACCATGCCATGTTCAGCCATCGTGCCCTTGCCGCCTTATTCGGAGTTATTTTGCGACTGCCACCAATTAAACAAGCAATGGCCAGCAAACAGATAAAATCAAAGTATCTGGAAAAACTTATCGAAAAATTGGATATTTAGAGGTTGCTCAGGAGAAAAAATTATTGCTTTTGATTGTTATTTGTGATTAAGAAATTACGATGAGCCATAAAGTTTACCGATTGGTGGAAAAGATAGATATTTCCGTTGGTAAGTGCGTCATTTTGACCAAAATAAATAAATCATGGAGACAAGACTATGGGAAAGGGAACAATATTAAAATCATTTTCACTAATGGTGTTTCTGGTAATGCTTTCTATTATGGTAACGGCACAGACTTCTGTTTCTGAGATGACTCTGAATGACAATGTTAATATAGAAGGTGATATTTTTCTTAATGGTACAGGAGGAGGTATAATTTTTCCTGATGGTAGTGAACAGACATCAGCGGGGTTACCTTCCTGGCACCAAATACTGCCCGCAAATGAGCGCTTTAAGCTGGTCATGAAT
>JAOZKP010000704.1 GCA_029935295.1 bacterium
TGGGAAGATATACCAGAAATTATTCGTGAAGTCCCAGATTCAAGACGAAAAGAAATGGTTGCCGAAACTGATGTATTATCGACATTTAAAGCACGGGAGTTTATGCGTGAACTTCCGGCAAAAAGCGGCCTAATGAGTTTTTCAAGTATGACGGTCGGCGATTACAAGGCTCATTTGCCTGAACATATTGAAGAAGAAAAGCCGACAGGTTTATCTGAAACAATCACATCGGTATCGCCCCTTGCCGGTTTCCCTGGTGGGGTTGCAACCGGGAATGCGATCCATAAAATTTTTGAGGAGCTTGATTTCAACCGGGCCGAAAAAAGTGGTTGGCAGAATGATTCCCGGGTGGTTGAAATGGTGCGAAATCTGTTAGCTCGTTTTGATCTGATAAATCCCGATTCGGAGGCAGAAACAGATAATCGAATAACCGCGGTTCTGGCGATGGCAGATAAGGTATTGAATATTCCGCTGCCGGGATCCGACGGCACTTTTAAGCTTTCACAGCCAGATATTGCTTTGCGGCGGGAGATGGAGTTCTGTCTGCCGGTTACCGGTTCACTGACCGCGGAGCGGGTATCTGCGGTTTTAGCTCCGGCTGAATCGGCGGCTTTTAAGCTGTTGGATTCAGAAACACTTTCCCGCTGGCAGCTGCAATTTCCGGAATACCTGCCGGAGCAGGGTTATCTTAATGGTTTTATCGACCTGGTTTTCTGTGTTGAAGATCGTTACTATCTACTCGACTGGAAAACCAATAATCTCGGGCCGGATTACGCTGACTATAATAAGCGGGCCTTGCAGCAGAATATGTTGGATTCTGATTACCTGCTCCAATATCATCTTTACCTGGTGGCCTTGAACCGGTTTCTGGAAAACCGGCTGCCGGATTATGATTACGAGCGTAACTTTGGTGGCGTTTACTATGTTTATGTGCGCGGGGTTGATGGTGCGGATGCTGAAACCGGGGTTTTTTACGACCGGCCGGAGTCTGGAACTGTGTCTGATCTGACAAAAGTGATTTGCGGTTAAATCTGTGTTTATTTGCTTTGGGTGCAAAGGCGCCAAGAAAACCGAGAGGGTGCGAGCTTAGGCTTCGCCC
>JAOZKP010000275.1 GCA_029935295.1 bacterium
CCAAATGGTACCTGGACGGGATTGGAGTGTTCATCTACGGTCTGCAGGAGTGGATACCGGTACCGGGTGATTATGATGGCGACGGGGTTGCCGATGCTGCTCTGTTCGATCAGGCTACGGGGAAATGGTATGTGAAGGATCAGTTCGTGACTACCTTTGGTGCCGGCGGCATCCCGGTACCTGGCGACTATAATGGCGACTATATAATCGATATCGCCGTCTTCTATCCGGCAACCAACAAGTGGTACATCAAGGATGTCGGCACCTATACCTACGGCATGGCCGACTGTATTCCGGTACCCGCTGACTACGACGGCGACGGAATTACTGATATCGCGGTTATCGATACCTCCCGCTCGGACGGTATGGCCAAGTGGTATATCCGTGATCAGGCGGTATTCATCTATGGTGCGGTTGCCGACACCATCCCGGTGCCCGGTGACTACGACGGCGACGGCGATGCTGATCCCTGCCTTTTCTACCAGAACTTCGGCAAGTGGTATGCTCGCAACGTGGGCGTTTGGACTTACGGCAACAGCGACATGATTCCCTTAGCCGACAACTTGGCCACCCGCTACGCCATCAAACAGGCGGAAGGGGGCGGTTCTATTTGGTGAGTTGAATTATAAAACGCTGGACAGCTTAAGGTTGCCAGTGTAAAGCTTGAGAAAAATGTTATCAGGCAACACTTAAGATGTTCAGAGACAGGACTTTGTTACGCATATTACGATGAAAGTTAGGTTTACTGTTCGGAGACAGGATTGAGGTTGCCAAACCCAATATGATCGGATTTTTAGTTTAGATTGAATTTGACCTGGTTGGAGGGGCTATGAAAAAGTTTGGGTTAATTCTGGTTGCTTTCTTTTGTTTTGGCGTTTTTAACTCGGAGGTTATGGCGGCCTCTTTAGATAGGGTTTTTGTGACTTCGGATGTATATGAATATGATCAGGGAGATTTCCCTGGTTTACCTGGAGGTTCACGGATACTAATCGGCTCTGGTTCTTATGTACCTACTGAGCCAGTGACAGTTGATTCTACTCCTACGAAGAATGGGGCTTTTTTAGCAATTCCTCTGTCCGGTTGGGATATGTGGCTAGGAGTTTTTTCATCACCTGCAATAGGCAACGATTGGGCGGTAGAGTATACTTTCCATGCTGATACAGAATCTGTTACGTTGAATTTAGAGAGCTGCACTTTTCATGTATTGGACATACCTCAAGGTGTGTCTTTTATTGGCAACACAATTTCTTGGGATCCTGTCACAAACGCTACAAGTTACAAATTGAGATGGTTTCATTGGAATAATGGCGCCACTCCTGATATGAGTTCTGGCTTTCTAGCTAAAACTGATTATTTGGTTCAGCCGTCATACACTATGACTAATCCTGTTCCTGGAGAATATGCTTTGCGAGTTGAAGCTTTTGAGTTTTGTGGAGAGAATCCGGTTAACAAGTCACAATTATACGTTAAGCAGGTAATCTATGCCGACCTTTTGACTGACAATTGCTTTGTGGTTTCTCCCATGTTAAGCAATGTTGTTATTCCTGGTGGTATACTGAATTTGTCCGTTCAGACTATTGGCAACGATAATATCAGTTGGAATGCAGCTAGTGATAGTAGCTGGTTGACTATTACTTCTGGCGTCACAGGGGTTGGTTCCGGCTCTGTTGTTATCGATGTTGATCCGAATGAAGGAGTCACTCGTGAGGCTAAAATTGTACTGACTTCAATTGAAGCAATTAATACACCCCAAAGTGTTACTATCAGACAGATGGGTTCTAATACTATAAAGAACGAGCAAATAGCCGCAATGTCGGCAGTCGCAACGCCTACATTCGATGGTATTTTCCCACGAGTTGTTAATGACACTAGTGCTTGGATCGGCATTGGCATAGTTAACCCATCTGAAGTTGGAGCGAATGTGACTTTGAGTGCTTTTAGTGATTTCGGAGAAGTTGTCGCGGTAGAAAATATAACTCTGGGTGCTAAAGAAAGGTTTTTATTTGTGCCTGCATATCTATTTTCTCAGGATATAAGTAGTGCTGGTTATATCAGGTATCTTTCCGACCAGAAACTGATAGGTTTTCAGTTGAACAGTTCAAATTCTGGATATGATTTTGCGGCTTTGCCGGTACCTTCTGAAATTGGTGTCAGTCTATATTTCCCAAGGGTTCTTTCCGATGCAAATTGGTGGAATATTATTGCTATCATTAATTCCAGTGGGAATGTTTTGGAGGGAAGCCTCACTTTTTACAGCTCTTCGTCGGGTGCGGTTGTACATGTAGAAAATGTCACCCTGCCGGCTTTTGGTCGAAAAGAGTGGCTTATAGTTGAAAATGGTGGTTCGATAAATTTGCCAAGTGGCGACTATTTAGTTTGTTTCGAGCCACAAGCTCAAACTCTTGCACCAACCGGGTATTTGATGATGGGTAATTCAAATGCTATTTCTGCAATTCCTGCGATTGCCGACGGTACCATCGGAGACCTTTATTTATCTCGGGTGCTTCCTTCTGGTGGCTCAATGTGGCAGGGAATCGCGTTGGCAAACTTATCCTCGCAAACGGCAAACCTTTTGATTGAAGATTTTTTGGGTGCTCCCGTACCTATAATAATACCGGCTCATTGTGTGAAAACTTTTCTATTGTCCGATTATTTCATACCCCAAACTGTTTATCCTGGTAATTTGGTGATAAGAAACCCCGAAAATGTGCGTATTTGTGGGTTTGAAATATTCGGCGATGGGGAAAATGCAGCTGGGTGTTTGCTAAAAAGCGAGACTGATGCGGTTACTACGCTCTACTATCCTCATTCCGTGCAGAGCAATGGTTGGGATGTTGATTTTATTGCCATGAATCATGGCGAAACAGCTACTGCTTTGACTCTTTACCCTTATGATACTTCTGGTCAACCACTGGCCACAAAACAATATTTTCTGGCTGCTAAAGACAGCCTGATAGGTCTGGCCAGTACAGATCTGCCGCTGGATACTGCCTGGTTCAGGCTGGAAAGTTCAGACCCGTTCTTTGGTCACGAGGTAATTAGGCAGTTTACTGAATGTAATGAGGATTTTGACTATTTTTTTGGAGTGGATTTCAATAATGATGGCACCCATGATATTGCCCTCTTTTATCCCAGCAGCAGCAAGTGGTACATCAAAGACCAGTCAACGCCTACCTATGGCACATCAGACTGTCTGCCGGTTCCCGGTGATTATGATGGTGACGGAACCACGGATCTGGCCGTGGTTGACCTGACTCGCAGCGATGGCCGGGCCAAATGGTACCTGGACGGCATCGGGGTGTTTATCTACGGTCTGCAGGAGTGGATACCGGTACCGGGTGATTATGATGGCGACGGGGTTGCCGATGCTGCTCTGTTCGATCAGGCTACGGGGAAATGGTATGTGAAGGATCAGTTCGTGACTACCTTTGGTGCCGGCGGCATCCCGGTACCTGGCGACTATAATGGCGACTATATAATCGATATCGCCGTCTTCTATCCGGCAACCAACAAGTGGTACATCAAGGATGTCGGCACCTATACCTACGGCATGGCCGACTGTATTCCGGTACCCGCTGACTACGACGGCGACGGAATTACTGATATCGCGGTTATCGATACCTCCCGCTCGGACGGTATGGCCAAGTGGTATATCCGTGATCAGGCGGTATTCATCTATGGTGCGGTTGCCGACACCATCCCGGTGCCCGGTGACTACGACGGCGACGGCGATGCTGATCCCTGCCTTTTCTACCAGAACTTCGGCAAGTGGTATGCTCGCAACGTGGGCGTTTGGACTTACGGCAACAGCGACATGATTCCCTTAGCCGACAACTTGGCCACCCGCTACGCCATCAAACAGGCGGAAGGGGGCGGTTCTATTTGGTGAGTTGAACGATTAAACTGTTTGCAGAACAGGTTAATGTTGCCACGACTAATCTCAAGTAATTTTGTATATACCAACATTAGAGCTTATCAGCGAGAATCTTAAGTTGCAACGTCTGCAACAATGGTTATTCTTATATGACCCCGCTA
>JAOZKP010000276.1 GCA_029935295.1 bacterium
GAATGAAATAAAATCACCCAAATGATTATTTATTGAGTTTCTAAACCCAGGGGTTATTTTTGCATTGGTAAATTCTAGTTTTATAAAATTATGGGAGGTAGTTTGCAGGCAATAGACAGGCAAGGAACTTGCGAAAAGTGCTAAGGTAGTTTGCTGGTTGTTTCTTTCCAAAAGTAAAACGTCCTGAATAACAGTGACGTCATTTATTTCCGCTCTCAGAGGTTGTGGAGATGATAATACACATAATGCGGCAAGAATAATTATGATTAGGTTCTTTGGCAATAGAATCACTTGAAAATCCAACTCATAAAAATACCCAGGTATTACTCAGAAATTTCACCGTCTTTTACCTCAATGAGACGTTTTGCCAGTTCAATCACTATTGGATCATGTGATGAAATGCAAAAGGTAGTTTTTTTTACTTGATTAAAATACAACATTAACTCAATCAATTTTCTTCCTGTCTTTGAATCCAGGTTCGCTGTTGGCTCATCCGCAAGAACGATTTTTGGCTCAGCAACAATCGCACGGGCTACAGCAACCCGCTGTTGTTGACCGCCACTCATTTCACCAGGCTTGCGATATAAGCATTGTTCAAGGCCAACAGTACATAAAATTTCTTTTGCACGCTCCCTGCGAATTGGTGCTTTTACACCTTGAAGTAACATTATGTATTCTACATTTTCAATGGCAGTAAGTACCTCAATAAGGTTGTATGATTGAAACACAAAACCTATTTGTTTAAGCCTGAGATCAGCAAGAGCACTGGGGGGCAATGCTGCTGTTGGCTCATCTTCAAATAATACTTCGCCGGAATCGGGTTTATCCAGCAGGCCCATTATATTAAGCAACGTGGTTTTGCCCGAGCCGGAGGGCCCGGCAAGAACCATAAAATCACCTGATAAAATTGAAATATCAATGTTGTTTAATGCGTATGTGATTGGGGCAGGAGGCCTGCCGTAGGTTTTTATAATATTTTTCAGAGTAAGCATGGGTTCAAAGCAATATTTAGGTTACAAGTTTAACGTTGTAAAGCCTTTACCGGTGTAAGCCTAGAGGTTTTCCAGGCAGGATAGAGAGAGATTATCACGCTAGCCAATAAAACACTTAAAGCGCTTGATGCTATATGGTCTGTAACCAAAGTAGGATAAATCGTATCACTCATGAAAAAAGAAGCCATGGCTTCTTTAATTGAGTTGCCAATAGGAATCCCAAAATGTCCAAAAACCAACGTCAAAGAAACACCAATAAATATTCCACACACTGTACCTAAAAGCCCCAGCATAAATGACTCAATTGCCGTAATTATTGCTAATTGGTATCCCTTGGTTCCCAAGGCAAGCATGACGCCAAACTCTTTAGTTCGTTCAAGCAATGACATGAGTATGGTATTCAATATCCCTGCAATGATTACAATAAGCACAATAAATAGAAAAACAAGCGCAAAAGCATCATCAAAATCAATCCACTGCTTTAGCGTTGGAGAAATTTTATCCCAAGTAAGTATTTCCAATTCTTGGCCACTGGATAATTTTTTATTTAATTCACTATCAACATCCTCAATATCAGAGAATTTAGAGCAACGAATGACAATGTCAGTAATCAGTGATCCTAATTGCAAAGTTTCTTGAAGTTCAGAAATGTTGACTATACCCAAATACCGATCAATATCTTCAATGCCGGTATCGATAATGCCTGTTACGACGAATGCATCTGCACCCAAACTGCCATCATATGATTGAGCCATCATGATAATTTTATCATCTATCGTAGCTTCAAGTTTTGTTGCTAAAGTTTTCCCTATTACTATGCCATGTTTTGTTTCAGAATTCAAAAAGGATCCTGAAGAAATGCTTGAGGCAATTGTGCTGACCTTGTTTTCTGTTGTTGGATCAATACCCATCGCCAGACCGCCCACAGAATTTTCAGCTGTCCCAAACAGACAATGGCTTCTTACTCTGGCTGTAAAAGATTTAATCTTTTTTATTTCATGGAGTTTTGCAAAAATATTTTTCGGATTTTCAATAGAATGGTTTAAATTTGCTGAATTTTCAAAACCATTTGCATGAATTTGCATATGTCCCATCAGGAGACCAGTGAAGTTATCCTTCATTTGTTGATGAGCACCATCGATATATCCGCGCAAAAAAATAATAGCACCTAATCCACATCCAATGGATAAAATGGTGATTAAAGAGCGAGTTTTATTGCGAGTTATGTTGCGAAAAGCAATTATGAGAAAAATTCTCATTTATTGTGCCTTCTTTAAATTTTGCATGGAGAAGAGATGCTCGTCAAATGGTTCATCAAATGTGATCTTGGAAATGTAAAGTTTTGTCTGATGTCCGGTTTTCACATAATTGGTCATTGTATATTTAGTAGGAATTGTGCGGCCTTGTACCGTTTTGAAATCTGAATATAATAGTTCTTTAATCAATTTTCCTTTTTCATTAAAAAATTGTTCCTTGATAGGTAAAAGTTCATCACTACTTATCCAGTAAAGAATCTTTCCCCACACAACTGGCGCATTAGGTTTTGGGATCAATTCAACAATATGACATGGGTACTCATTGATAATTTCTTTACCAGCCAGTTTATGGTGATAATCGTTAATGATGCTGCTTTCCTTGACCAGGTCATCATTATTAAAATCGCTTCCCATCCATGACTGTAACATCATGGAAGGTGGGATTTTTAATACTCTCTCCAGCTTAGGGAGATAAACCCATAATTTATATTGAATTCTCAAGTATTTTGTTCCATGATCTTTAACCGGAGCAAGAATATGTATGAATGTTTTATGGTTTTGACGGTCATCCCAGGCTTCCAGTTGCAATTCTCTTTCCCATCTTGGTGTCGTAACAACCATTTTATAAACAGCATAATTCTGCTTGCCACGCAACAAATCATCAACGTGTTGAATCAATTCAATCGCGTAAGATGGATTTGGTTTCTGCGCCCAGACCATACTTGAAATGAGGGTAAGTAGTATAACTGTGGTTATTAAGATCGCTGATTTACTGTTGTAGGTCATCTATAGATACCAGACGATATGAGTATTTAGAATACTTCCATATCCATTACTATTATTATTGTTAAAATGATTTTTTGTTTCTAAAAATTAGGGAGAGAATGTAATCAGGAATTATGGCTATGTTAGTAAATTCAATAATCATGCTTGATCAGTAAGAAAATGGTAAAGTTTATTATTGTAAGCTAAAAGATAATTTAATGTCTTGTCGATATCGAGTAAATAGGGATAAACTGGTCCCCAATAGTCAGTTTTAGGTCCGATTTGTTCAAAAATGAATCCAAATCTTTTAAGTAAACGGAAAAGACTCTTTTCCATTGAAGCATACCAGAATGTAATATGGTTTCTTTGGCTATAAGCCAACATTTCACGGTAGAGAAAGAAAGCAATTTCAGGGCGAATACGGTTACCTCTACGATCTGAATCACTATATGACTCAATCCCTGTAAGTCCGTCATCTCTTCTTCGACGATATTTTTTGCTAATAGCAAATCGAGAGACTTCCACAATTGCTGATGCCGGAGCAACTGGCCGTTTTTCTATAGTGCATCGGTTGCAAATGGGGAAATCGAGGGGGTTTGTCAATATTAGCCGTGTGGTGCCAACCAACTCATCGGAAAGATTATACACGCCAAAGTGAATCGAGCATTGATCATAGTCATCTTTTTCAAGTTTGTCAGGATAGTTTTGTGGTGGGATTAAGCCGACCTCAAGGCAATAGACTTCATACCGAAGGCGATATAAATCGGTTATTCGCTCATGGTCAGAATAGGAGATCTCAGAAGCATTAAAGTAACTCATGGTTTCACCCGAAAAAAACTTGAAATTACGTTGGTGAATTATCGACTTTGAAAACAACTGGACAACAGAATGCCATATAGAGTATTCTTTAATAACAAGAAGTTTTAAAGACTATCTATTACATTGTATGACTTTGATCTACTTATCGGAAGATTAGCAAAAACTTTGGACTTTGTCAATCAATCAATGGAGAGGAGGAAG
>JAOZKP010000705.1 GCA_029935295.1 bacterium
TGGCCAAAGCCATTTTCAAATCCTGGTTTGTGGATTTCGAGCCGGTCAAGGCCAAGATCGAGGCCAAACAGAACGGCCAGGACCCGGAACGCGCCGCCATCCGTACCATCAGCGGCAAAACCGACGAAGAACTAAATCAGCTCCCCCTTGACCAACTTGCCCAACTAACCGCCACCGCCGTCCTCTTCCCCAACGAACTGGTGGACTCCAAACGGGGTCTGATTCCTAAAGAGTGGGAGGTGAAAAAGATTAAAGAAATGGCCGTCACTATTAAGGGTAAGTCTTATAAGAGTGTAGAGCTTGAACCATCTAGCACTGCATTAGTTACCCTTAAGTCATTTAGCAGGGGGGGAGGATATCGCTCAGACGGGTTGAAAGCGTACGTAGGTAAGTATAAGCCAGAACAAGAGGTAGTGGCAGGTGATTTAATAATAGCTTATACAGATGTAACTCAAGCAGCTGATGTTATAGGTAAGCCGGCAATGGTAATTGATGATCCTAACTATAAGCATTTGGTTATATCTCTCGATGTTGCAGTCATTAGGCCTGTACATGAAAGACTAAAAAATTATCTTTATGGTTTAGCAAATACTTATCAATTTCAAGAACACACAAAATCATATACGACTGGAACAACAGTCCTTCATTTAGGGAAAAATGCTGTGCCTGACTATAGTGCTGTATTCCCCGATAAACCTTTGGAGGATATTTTTTTTAATATAACAGAACCTATTTTTTTATCGATTAATGAGCGGACTGAAGAAACCAGAAAGCTCACCCTACTCCGTGACACCCTCCTTCCCAAGCTCCTTTCCGGCGAAATCAACGTAGCAGGTGCCAGAGAAAAACTAACGGAGGCGGTATGATCAAACTCCACACCATTGCCGACATTACTACTCTCTCCGAAACCGTTAACCTGGAATGCAAACTGGCAGCTGGCAAAGACGGCAAAGGTCAATTACCTGCTGACTTCTGGCCCACATACAGCGCTTTTGCCAATACCCACGGCACTGTTCTGCTGGGTGTGCGGAAGAGAAAAGGGAACTTTTCATTACCGGAAGGCGGGACTCTGCACCTTTTTGATTCTTTTGAACC
>JAOZKP010000058.1:0-3492 GCA_029935295.1 bacterium
AAAACTGGACTAAAAATGCGTCCCAGTTAGAACGTTTCGGTTATAACGAATAATTAAAGAGCTTAAATTTATGAAAAATAGTGACAGTATTATCTCTTCGTCTCGACTAACAGAGCTGTTAACGGCAATGCGCGGTCGCCGGGTGCTGGTTTTCGGCGATGTTATGGTTGACTGTTTTATCCGGGGTGTGGTCGAGCGGATCTCGCCGGAAGCGCCGGTGCCGGTAGTTTCGGTGCGCAAACGGGAGAGTCTTCCGGGCGGGGCCGCAAATGTGGTACGAAATCTTCTGGCTCTGGGGGCACAGCCGGAACTGGTGGCCCTGGTTGGCGATGATTTTCAGGGCCGGCAGCTGCAGCAGGAACTTGCCGATATGGGCTGTGGGGTTGCCGGTCTGATTGCCGATCCCGAGCGGGAAACTTCAGTTAAAACCCGGGTTGTCGCCCATCGCCAGCAGGTGGTGCGTTTTGATCAGGAGACAATTCTGCCTTTCTCTGCGTTTCTGCGGGAGCAGCTCAAGCAGGTCATCATTCAGGGGCTTGATAGGGTTGATGGGGTAATTATTTCAGATTACGGCAAAGGGGTGGTTGAGGAGGAGCTTTTCAACTTACTGGTGACAGAAACCCGGCGGCGGCAGCTCTTTCTGGCGCTTGATCCAAAAGTAGCAAACTACAATCTCTATCATGATATTGACTTGGTGACGCCGAATGCCGATGAAGCCGGTCAGGCCTGTGGTTTTTCTGTGAATGATAAAAGCTTGGCCGCGGCCGGGGCGAAAATTAAAGAGCGTTTCCGGAGTCAGGCGGTAGTCATTACGCGCGGTGAAGATGGGATGGCAATCTTTCCCCAATCCCGGCCGCCGATGCTCCTGCCGACTCAGGCCCGTGAAGTTTTTGATGTCACCGGTGCCGGAGATACAGTTATTTCAGTATTAACTCTGGCGGCATCTATGACCGGGGTGACGCTGGAAGAGGCGGCAATAGTCGCAAATCTGGCAGCCGGAGTCGTGGTTGGTAAAACCGGTACGGCCACGGCCAGTGCGGCGGAAATTATCGCCTACTACAAGCGTTTGCAGTAGATGCGGCCGGGTCTTGAGCACAAAGAGCCGGAACCGGGAGCTCTGCTGGTAAGCGTTCTGGCGCAAAATGAAGAGTTGGCGCTGGCGGTTGCGGATCGTTTGGAAGCTGAATTCGGGCCGCTTGATTTAAGTTCGTTTTGGATATCCTTTGCCCATTCACGTTATTACGAAGCTGAGATGGGAGATGGCTTAGGTCGTTATATTCTCTTTTTTTCTGAACCTATGGCAAGAGAATTATTGGTCGAAGCAAAGCTGTTTACTGATTGCCTGGAGATGGAATATGCGGCCGGCGGTGGCCGGCGGGTCAACCTTGACCCCGGCTACCTGGCTCTTGAACACCTGATTTTAGCTTCAACTAAAGCGGTGCCGCACCGCCCTTATCTGGGCCGGGGGATTTACGCTGATCTTACTTTGGTCTATGAGTGCGGCCAGTATATTCCTTTGCGTTGGAGTTATCCCGATTACAGCAGTGATTATGTCCGGGCCTTGTGTTCTGATGTTAGAGCAAAAATATTAAAACTGCGTAAGCAGGGAACCTGGAGGGTTTAAGTTTTGTCAGTGAATGCGAAAATCTCTTTTTGGAAGATGCAGGGCAGTGGTAATGATTTTATTGTTATCGATAACCGGCAGTCAATTTTCCCTGAAAAAAACCGGGTAAAACTGGTGGATAAACTATGCCGGCGGGGAACCGGGGTTGGGGCTGATGGTTTGATTTTGATTGAGGATGATGCCGATGTCGATTTTCTCTGGCGTTTCTATAATGCTGATGGTTCGGAGGCGGAGATGTGCGGCAACGGCGGCCGTTGTGCTGCCCGGTTTGCATATCTGCAGGGAATTGCCGGCAGTGAGATGGCATTTAAAACCCTGGCCGGGTCAGTGCGGGCCCAGATTGCTGATGATCTAGTCAAACTCGAAATGACGCGTCCGTTTGCTAAGCGGCAGGGAGTTGTTCTTGATTGTGATGGTGTCAGCGAGAGATTTGATTTCATAAATACCGGGGTCCCGCATGTAGTTGTGACAGTGCCGGAAAATCTTGATCAGGTCGCTCTGGCTGAACGCGGCGCCCGCATTCGTTATCATCAGGAGTTCGCTCCGGCCGGTACCAATGTTAATTTTATCGAGATTAATGACGAACACTGTTTGTCAATCCGCACCTACGAGCGCGGGGTCGAGGGTGAGACCTTAGCTTGCGGTACCGGGTCGGTGGCGGCGGCGCTGCTGGCTTCTGAATACGGGCAGGTTTTATCGCCAACCAGGGTTATTACGCGATCGGGTGAAAGCCTGACAATTTACTTCAAAAAAGAGGATGAAACCTTTACCGAAGTTTTCCTTGAAGGGGGGGCGGTAATCGTATATAAAGGAGTTATAGAGTCTGCTTTTCTGGAGCTTTAAAGGGCAAAATTAATTGCTTAGAGAATGACCGGGAGTTTTGCAGGCTGTCTGTTTGTGAATTTGAGTTAAGAGGAGTATAGGGATATGTTTTCAGGAGCGATGGTCGCGGTGGTTACTCCGTTTAAAGACGGGGTGATCGATGAAACCGCTTTAAGAGGTCTGGTTGAGTTTCAGATTGAAGGGGGCACGGATGCGATTGTTCCCTGCGGGACTACCGGTGAGTCAGCGACTTTGTCGCATAATGAACACCATCAGGTAATAGATATTGTGGTTAATGCAGTTGCGGGCCGGGTGCCGGTGATTGCCGGAACCGGCTCCAACAATACGGCGGAATCGATTCGTTTGACTCAGCATGCCAAAGATGCCGGTGCGGATGGGGTGCTTTTGATTACTCCCTACTACAATAAACCTTCCCAGGAGGGGCTCTATCAGCATTTTAAGGCAATTGCCGAGAGTGTTGATATTCCGAATATCCTCTATAACGTACCCGGTCGGACCAGTGTTGATTTGCTGGCCGAGACAGTTGGTCGTCTCGCCGAGCTGCCGAATGTGGTCGGCATTAAAGAGGCGACCGCATCAATGCAGCGGGCTTCTGAAATTGTTGCTTGTTGCGGTGAGGATTTTGATCTTCTGTCGGGCGATGATTTCACTTTTTTCCCGCAGATGTGTGTTGGTGGCAAGGGTGTAATCTCGGTGACCGCAAATATTGCACCTTCTCTGATCTCCGGCATCTACGACGCTTTCTCCGGCGGAGAGTTTGCCCAAGCGCAGAAACTGCATCATCATCTCCAGAAATTGTGCAGTACTCTCTTTATCGAAACCAATCCGGTTCCGGTTAAAACTGCGGTTGCGATGATGGGGAAAATTGAAGAGGGACTGCGTCTGCCGCTGGCCCCTTTAACACCGGGACATCGCGATTATCTGAGTCAGGTTTTACGTGAGTACGAATTGATTTGATTTGTGTGATTACATGATTGAGGGCAGTTTATGAATATCGGAGTTGTGGGTGCAGGCAGCTGGGGCAC
>JAOZKP010000058.1:3592-12626 GCA_029935295.1 bacterium
ATGATTGAGGGCAGTTTATGAATATCGGAGTTGTGGGTGCAGGCAGCTGGGGCACCGCCCTGGCAGATCTTCTCGCCCGGATCGGGCACCAGGTAACCCTTTGGGCTTATGAAGCGGATCTGGTTGGCAAGATGCGCACAACCCGTGAGAATGATCTTTTTCTGCCAGATATAAGCCTGCATGAAGAGCTGGAATTTACTAACTCTTTGGCTGATGTGGTTCAAGGTCGGGAGCTGGTTTTATTGGTTTCGCCGTCGCAGTTGATGCGGCGGGTGGTGCGTGAGCTTTTGCCCCATCTTGAAGATGGCCGGGTCTTGGTTTCTGCGGCTAAGGGAATAGAGAATGATTCCCTGATGACAATGTCTCAGGTGATTGAAGAGGAACTTGCGGCCGCCGGCCGCAAGGCCCCTTTAGCTTTTCTTTCCGGGCCTTCATTTGCCCGCGAGGTTGCCGGCGGGCTGCCGACGGCGGTGGTTGCCGCCGCTGAAGATACTGCCGTAGCCGAACTGGTGCAGAAAGTTTTCAGTGGTGAACGTTTTCGGGTTTATACCAACACTGATGTAATCGGCATCGAGTTTGGCGGGGCCTTGAAAAATGTTATGGCTCTGGCAGCCGGTATTGCTGATGGCTTAGGTTTTGGTTCAAATACCCGGGCCGCACTTATTACCCGGGGGTTGTCGGAGATGACTCGCTTAGGGGTTGCGGCCGGCGCCCGGAGAGAAACCTTTGCCGGGCTTGCCGGGATGGGGGATCTGGTCTTAACTTGTACCGGTGATCTTTCACGCAATCGCACGGTTGGTCTTGAATTGGGTCGGGGTCGCTCCTTAAAGGATATTCTGGCTGGTATGAATATGGTGGCGGAAGGGGTCAAAACGACAATTTCGACCCATCAGCTGGCGGCGAAACTTAATGTTTCCGCCCCGATTACCGAGCAGGTTTATAAAATTATTGAAGAGGGTAAAGACCCGCGCCAGGCGGTGACGGATCTTTTGCAGAGAAGCCTTAAATCTGAAATTTGAGTTAGCTTTTTAATAGGAATAAGATTATTATGTTGCAGGTAGCAGTTGCCGGAGCTTCGGGGCGGATGGGCAGCGCCTTTATGGAGTATCTTGAGAATATTGAAGATGTTACGGCTCTGGCGGTTTCAGCCCACCTGGTTGTGGCGGATGATTTCGTTCAGCTTGAAACTGCGCTAAATGGTGACGGCATTGATGTCATTGTCGATTTCAGCTCGCCGGAGGCCAGTTTGAAACTTGCAGTCTGGGCTGCAGAAAATAGCAAGTCGATGGTAGTTGGAACTACCGGTTTTACAGCAGATCAACTTGATAAACTGGCCGATGCTCTGTATCCGGTGGCGGCCTTGCTGAGCCCGAATATGAGTACGATGATGAACATCTCCTGGCGGATGATGAGTAATGCGGCCAAGGTTCTGCCGCATGATACGATCGATATTGAGATTGTTGAGAGACATCACCGCAATAAACGTAATGCCCCCAGCAGCACGGCTCTGCAGATGGCGCAGATTGTTGCCGAAAAACGCGGCTGGTCGCTCTCTGAATCTCTGCGGCATAATTCCCGTTGGGGATTGCTCGGGGAACGCCCGCGTAAAGAGATTGTAATCTCCAGTATCCGGGGTGGAACCTTAAACAGTGAGCACACCATTATCTTTGCCGGTTCCGGTGAGAGTCTTGAAGTGACCCACCGCAGTCAAACCCTGGAACCTTTTTCCAAGGGGGCCCTGCGGGCCGCCCGCTGGATCGTCAGACAGCCTTCCGGGGTTTATGATCTTTTGGATATGTTGGGTCTGCCGGAAGTTCTTTTTTGATGGCGCCATCCCGGAAATTTTTACGAATGCAGCTTGCATTAGAAAACTTGAAAATTCTACTCCGTCCGGTTTTTGAGGATGAATTGACTTAAAGATTCAGCCAGAGGGGAGAGGGTGCGGTCGCGGTTGGAAATAAGATAGAAAGGTCGATAGATCGGTGCTCCCGGCAGCAGCAGTTTTTGCAACTTGCCACTTTCCAGATCTTCAGCGACTGAAAGGCTGGAGACAACGGCAATTCCAAGGTGGTTTTTCAGCGCCTGGCGGATAGCTTCGGCACTGCCCATTTCGGCGATTATGTTTAATTCGCGAAGATTGTTGAGGCCGGTTTCCTGCAAGGTGTTTTCAAATGTACGTCGGGTGCCGGAGCCCTTTTCGCGGATAATAAAAGGCAGTTTTCTGAGATCTTCCAAGTTCAATTGCATGGAGATTCTCAACTCAGACGCTACTTTAGGACTGGTGACCAGGATAAGTTCATCCGCGAGACAGCGATGTGAGGTGAACTCGTTTTCCGGGGCCGGGGCGCCGACCAGGCCCAATTCGAGTTCGCCGTCGGCGACAAGGTTAGTGATGGAGTTGCTGTCGCCGATTTTAAGAGTTATTCTGGCTTGGCGATGTTGGCTGCTGAAATGGCCGATTATGGCTGGAAGAATGTATTCTCCCGGGGTGTTGCTGCCACCGATTTCCAGTTTGCCGGTTTGAGCTTCGGAGTAAAGTCGCAGCTCTTTGGCGGCGCGATTTTGCAGGGCAAAGATGCGTCGGGCAAACGGGTGGAACAGCTCTCCGGCTGGAGTTAAGCGAACTCCGCGTTTGCCGCGTTCGACAAGCTCAACTTTCAGGTATTTTTCCAGGGCTTTGAGATGGCCGCTGACGGTGGGCTGGGTGAGATGGATTTTTTCTGCTGCCCGGCTGAAATTTAAGAGTTCACTGACGGCAAGGAAAACCTGAATCTGGCGCATTTCAATCATTATATTTTTAATCTCCACAATTTTTATTATTGAGTTAGGTTTCAGTTTTTTCTTCAATAGATGAAAAATAGTTGTTCGTCAACCCACCTTTTGAGATAGAAGCGGAGTAATAAATTATGACTGTTGCTGATAAAGATATTTTAGCGGCGATCGCTGCCGGAACCGGTTGTGGTCTGGTGATAGTTGACGGTGCAGGTCTGATTGAGTACTGGAGCCCGCAGCTGGAAGTAGTGAGCGGTTTGCAAGCGGATCAGGTAGTTGGCCAGCCTTGGTCCGGACTGCTCCTGCCCTCTGGTTTTTCAGAACCCGGGGCCGATGATGTTGCCAGTAGCGACATGGTGGATGCTGAGACAGCACTGTCGGGAATTGCTTTCTACCCGGAAGATTCAGATGCCGAAGAAAGCGGCGGGAGAAGGGTCGGTATTTTGCGTATGACCTCGCAGTATGTGGATAATGTTGAAGGTTTTCCTTTTGCAGTTGAGACCGCAGTCGGGATCCCCAGTCGCCGGGCCATGTTTGAACTTGTGCAGAGCCAGATTGCATGCCGTGACCGTTATCAAACTCCCTTCGCTTTGCTCTTTTTGCGAATAAAGAACTATAAAACTTTTGTTGAGGTGCTGGGCTCTGAAGTCTGGGAGATAACTAACCGGGCAATCTATGATCAGCTTAGTTCGATAATTCGTATGGCTGATAGTGTCGGTCTTTATGACGAGTCAACTTTCTGGGTGGTTCTGGCGAATTCATCACTTGACGGGACCAAGGTTGCAGCTGAAAAAATCAAACGTCTTGGTAGTACAATGAAAGTTGATGCTTTGGATCTTTTTCTTTCGGTTGCGGTTGCCGGAGTGGTGGCACACCCGGGCGATAATTGTGATATTATGGTTCAGCGGGGTTTGGTCCAGATAGAGAAAGCGCTTAAATCAGCTTCCGGTTTGGTGGTGACCAAATAAGCCATGCTTTTAATCTGTGCCGCAGTTTTAGAAGAGCTGCAACCGCTTATAGTTTCCGGTGATTTTAAGCAGGAGGGTGAGAATCTTTTTAAGCATCACAGTCGATCAGTTCTTATAGCTGCATTGGGAGTTGGGTTGGTAGATTTTGCCAGCGGTTTACAGTCCGTCTTGTGTGACTTTAAGATTGATCAAGCCTTATTAACCGGGACTTGTGGGGTCTATCCTGAAGCTTTGGTGGAATATCCTCTGGGAACCTTGGTTGTACCGGAGAAAGTATCATTAGGCGATCTTTCTGAGGTCGAAAAAAGCGGTTATTTCCCGGCACCGGTTATCCAATCCTGTATTTTGGACAAAGAACTCTTCTGTGATTTATTGCCGGATCTTGGAGGACACTGTTTGACTCTGGCGACAATTACTGCCGACGATCAGCTTGCCGTAAAAATTGCAGATCACTACCGGGTAGAGTTTGAACAGATGGAAGCTTACGCTTTTGCCCGACTTTGTCAAATTAATCAGGTTCGGGGAACGGCCCTTTTTGCAGTTGTCAATCAGGTCGGCAGTAAAGGGCATGCGCAATGGCGTGCCAATGCGGATCAGGGAGCAATTATGGTTGCTGATTTAATCCGGGGGAAATTTAATTTAACAGAGTAACAAAACGGTTCACGGCAATCTTTTTCTTGTCAAGAATAACAGATTGTGGTATCAGGTGCGTCCGCAAATTGAGAACCGGGCAATTAGCTCAGCTGGATAGAGTGTTGGCCTCCGAAGCCAAAAGTCGTGGGTTCGAATCCCGCATTGCCCACCATTTTTTGTAAGAGCTGTTTGGTGTTTTCCTGACAGCTTTTTTTTGTTCATTAACCCTCTTTCTGAGTCCCTCTGGATTTGGTGGTTTATGACACCGCAACAATTTCAGCATAACTCCCGTAGTCTGCGTAAAACTTTTTTCCTGATATTTTCATCGCTGCTCATCGTAGTGATTTCCCTCTTTTTTCTGTTTATTTTTCTTTACCAGCAACAGTTGAATAGTTACTTTTTAACAAGTATCAATGATTCTACAATACTGCTGGACAAATCTATCTCTTTACACCGGCAGCAGCTGGAACAGGAATTTGAGTCTGTCAGTGCCGCGGTCTTACGGGCACATCGTAAAGCGGCGGTCAAGCTGCAGAAGGGCAAACAGCTTGATCTGGTTTTAATTACGGAGTTAAAAGAGAGTGTTGAAGCTGAATTTGGCTCTTCAGTGGAGATTAATCTTATAGATGAAGAGGGCAAGATTTTCAGAAGTACCTATCCTTCTGAAGTGGGAGTTGATTTAAGCCAGTTCCCGGATGCCTGTGAATCACTCAGTGATGTGCGTTTACACGGTTGTGTCAGATTGGATCTTCCGGTTTTTGAGCCATCCAGTCGCTTTTTTCGTGCTTATACCCTTTCACACATCAAAGAATTAGGATGTTTCCTGCAGCTGGCAGTGAAATTAACTGAATACAACAATTTTTTTGCCATTTTACAGGAGATAAAAGAGAGCTCTGCAACGATTGTTGCAATCGACCTCTTTGTGGTTGAACAGAACCATCAGGGTAAATCTTATATTGCCAGTTTTACCCAGTCAGGTGAAAAAATTACGGAATCGGAAAAGAAGGTTGTTTTAGACAGCGTAAAAAAATCTGGAATGACAATTGATTTTCCTCAAGATAAAGGTGATGTGCGTGATTATTATCGGGTGGTCAAATCAACTCTGAATTCGTCTGGTTGGTATCACAACCTTGAGTATAACCTGGTTTATCGGTTCCGGCTTGACATGTCAGCCTGGCATGGTTTTGTACGGAGTTCAATTCTGTTCGCCGGTATCTTTATTCTTTTTATCTGTGGTGGCATGGTCACTGGTTGGGGATATCTACAACGCCATTTAGCCGTCCCTTTAGGGAAAATGGCTGAAAAAATTCAGGGTTCAGTGTTGATCCCTGATGCAGATATTCATGAAAGTGTTAGCGAATTGGCAATCATTAGTCATACCTATAATCAGCACATTCTAAAAATAACCCAGTCCACTGAAGAACTTCATGAAAAAAATGTTCAGCTTCAGGCTTCACTTGACGAGATTAGAACTTTAAGTGGTTTGCTGCCGATGTGTGCCAACTGTCATAAAATTCGTGATGATCAAGGTTATTGGACCCGGGTGGAGAACTATATGAGTGAGCATTTGGATGTTAATTTTACCCACGGAATTTGTCCTGAGTGTGTCAAGGAGCTTTATCCCAACGTGCATGCAAAACGTATGGCACGAAAAAATGATGTTTCGTGATGGCCGTTTGCCGTTTTACTGTTCTTACTGCAGCCTGTTTACTGTTGGTATTTTTGCTGCTTGTCGGGCCGCCGAGCCTGCTTCAGGCCGAAACCTCAGTAGCTTCAGCTGAAGCTCTTATCGGGAAATATTCTTTTCCTGCCTTGGAAGTTAAGGCCAGCCGGATTAATAAGGACCCAAATGTTGTTCCGGCCAGTTTTGATGTTATTCCGGCCGATGATTTTGACTCTCGCGGGGTTTGGTATCCCGGTTCTGAACTTGAAGGTGTTCCGGGGCTGACCGTTCACAATGTTAATTCCGGCAGTAATCCTCTAGTTACTTTTCGCGGTATTCCCAATCGGATCAATAACGATACCTTTCTGGTTATGGTTGACGGAGTGCCCTGGCTTACCACTAATGATGAAGTTGATTTTGATCAGGTTCCTCTGGTTGCAGTTGATCATGTGGAGATCCTGCGGGGAACCAGCACTTCTATTTATGGTCGCGGGGCAGTTTCAGGGGCAATCAATTATGTTTCCCGTCAGCCTGAACTGACCCCATCTTTTGAATCGTCATTGACTTTTGGTAGTTACGGTTTCAGGCGTTTACGCATACTTGCCGATTTGCCGATAAAAGAAGATGTTGATCAGTTAGCCCTTTCGCTGCTGAGCGAGAGTAAATCCGGCTGGCGCTCGCATACGCGCAGAGAACGTAATAGCCTTACTTTGCGTAATAACCTTAAGCTGGGTGAATCGGCTGAATTTTCTCTGGCTGTCTCCGGCTTGACACTGACGCAAGGCCTGGCCGGGGAGTTGCCGGTTGACCGTCAGGGTAAACGTACACCGGTTCCTTTCGGATCCCGGGACAATTATACGGTTGATGGTGCTGAATACAAGGTTGACAGTTTGGCTGTGACAGCTCAGTTGGCAGTTGAATTGGGACACGGATTAGTCGCGCAATCGACTTTGCATTGGCGTAACCCCTCTATCGAAACCACAAACGGTTTTCCTCAACCATATGATGCCGTTACTCAGACTATTAACTGGAACGGATTTCATTCAGATTCTGACTACTGGACCGGTTATTTTGATCAGCAGGTTGTTGCTGAAGTGTTTGGGGATCGTGTGTTGCTGGGTTGCAGTTATGAGCACTGTGACGGTACTATAACCGAAGACTGGACCGGAGAGTTTGATTTTGATAAACTTTTTTATACCCAACGGCGCTCGGCAATTTCCGGAGAATGGCTTAATTCAGATAGCTGGATCAGTGACCGCCTGCTGGATGCTGACAGTGAAAGTAAATTTGCCGCCATTTATGGAGAGTGGGATCACCACCTCAGTAATACGATTACATTAAAATTGGGCGGCCGTTACGACTATTTTAAACGAAAAGTTAAGTATCACGCAACCGTTAACGGTTTTGGGCCGGTACCTGAGACTACTGTCCGGGATGACAATGAGCATTTCAGTTCACTGGTTTCATTAAGCTGGCAGCCAACTGAAGAATTTTTAACCTACGTACTTTATGGTGAAGGCTTTAATCCCGCTTTTGGTCCGGTCTGGTCATTTAATTCTCGTAATACCAGCCTCGATCCGGAAATTACTCAGACCTACGAAATCGGTTTGAAAAGTTTTTGGGGAAGAGATCGAGAGTTGAATCTCAATCTTGCAACCTATTTAATGCAGAGACATGATCTTCTGGTCATTGTTCCCGGTCAGGGCGGTGGCGAACAGGTTAATGCCGGCGAACAACGTTCAATAGGGTTGGAAGGGAGTTTTTCCTGGCGGGCGGACAGAATTATTCACGGTGGGGTAATGTTCGGTAGCCTGCAATGGATTGACAGTGAGTGGGTTGATTATGAATTTAGTGATATTTTTACAGGACAAAACTACGACTTTTCTGATAACCAGGTTGCCGGAATACCAGAGTTTGCCGCTACTCTGGGTTGGGAGCAGAATCTCTCGAGTTGTTATTTGAAGATAAGAGGGGAGTATCGCTATCAGGGTGATTACTGGTATGATGATATGAACACAGTTAAGGGTGGCAATTACAGTACCGTCAATCTGGCTCTGGACTGGAGCCCTCCCTGGTGGCCGCAAGCCAGTATGCAACTGGTTGGAACTAACATATTCAATCAGGATTACTGGTATACTTTTGGTGACCCAAATGGCCCTATGGCCACAGCTCCAGGAGCTCCGTGCGAGATTATGGCAAGTTTGAAATTGCAATGGTAAACTGCTTTGCGGTGGGGTTCTTGCGGCAGTTTCCTTTTGGAAAGTCTCTGTTTGAAACAGGTTGTAAAACCAGATGAAATGTGTAATCATAATTCCGGCTTATAATGAAGCTGAAAATATTACCACTGTAATAGCTTCTTTGACAGCCCTTAAGTCAGACCTGGAAATCCTGGTGATTAATGATGGCTCCAAAGACGATACAGTCATCCGTGCCCGGGCTGGTGGTGGTCGGGTTACGGTTATTGATCTGGCCTGTAATCTCGGTATTGGCGGGGCGGTACAGACCGGTTTTCTCTATGCCCGGCAGAATGATTTTGATGTTGTGGTCAAATTTGATGGCGATGGTCAACATCTGGCTTCGGAGATTGAATTATTATTAGAGACTTTGTCATCAAAAAATGTTGATGTTGTAATTGGCTCCCGGTTTCTAACGGCGGGCGGTTTTCGTTCGACTTTCAGCCGACGTTTGGGGATCCGGCTTTTAGAGTTGGTAAACTCCTTTTGTCTGGGGCGCAGAATACGGGATAATACTTCGGGATTCAGGGCCTACAACCGGAGAGCAATTGAGTTCTTAGCCGAAAACTATCCGGCGATAGATTATCCGGAGCCGGAAGAGGTAGTCTTGCTGGCCCGGAACGGGTTTGGTGTCATTGAGACCGCGGTGGCAATGGCCCCGCGTCAGGGCGGCAGCAGTTCGATAAGTCCCGGACGCTCCCTGCACTACATGGCTAAGGTTTTACTGGCAATCTTAATGACCCATCTCCGGCCGGTGGTGAAAT
>JAOZKP010000706.1 GCA_029935295.1 bacterium
CGTTGCGGGCATGGATATTCCGGTTGTGGCGGTTTTTAAGGGGGATGATTTAGCACGAAAACGTTTTACCGTTGCCCACGAGTTGGGACATTTACTGCTTGATTTTTCAGAAGTGGAAGCAAAATCGACCGAGAAACTGTGTCACGCTTTTGCCGGGGCTTTGCTTTTACCGGCTAATGTCATGCGGGAAGAGTTGGGGGAGCAGCGCAAGAAGATTACTGAGTGGGAATTGAAAAAGCTGAAAGGTATTTTCGGTATCTCCATTCAGGCAATCATGGCCCGGGCTCTGCGATTAGGAATTATTTCAGAAAAGATGTACAAATCATTCTGTATTCGTGCAAGTAAACTTGGCTGGCGTAAAGCAGAGCCGGGAAAATACGAAGGAAAAGAGGTCGCCAATCGCTTCAAACAACTGGTCTATTATGCCGCAGCTGAACAGATTATAAGTTTCAGCAAGGCTGCTGAGCTTCTCAATAAATCATTGGCCGAGTTTGACCGGGAGATCAATTTCGTCTCATGATCATTTTGGTGAATGACGCTAATATCTTTATTGACCTACTGGAGATTGATCTTTTGGAGTCATTTTTTCAATTGCAATATGAGTTTCATGTAACTGATTTAGCTGCAGCTGAAGTTCAGGATGATGATGTTTCTAAACTGAGATACTTCATTGAAAATGATTTTTTATTTCAAAAAAGTTTCAGTTACGAAGAGCTGGAAATGATCCAATCGTTGGAGGCAACACATCAGAGACTGTCCATAGCTGATTGTTCATGTTTGTTTTATGTGAGAGGGTTATCGGTATCGGCAAAGTTGTTGACTGGGGATGCCGTCCTGCGGAAAACTGCTGAGCGGGAACATATTACAGTACATGGAATTCTCTGGATATTTGATGAACTGATCAAGCTGGAAGTTATTACAAAAGTGCAGGCCCATGAAAAATTATCCCTTCTGATAACAAAAAATTCCAGACTGCCGGCCGCCGAATGCAAAAAAAGATTGAAAGAGTGGAAACAAGGTTAATTACCCCTCCTCAAAAAAGAGGTGGGGTAAAATTGGGACAATTAAGGAGTGAATTTTTAGTTT
>JAOZKP010000277.1 GCA_029935295.1 bacterium
CATCTTGAAAAAGAATTCGTTTGGTGACCGTAAGCGGATTATCAGCGCCCGGTCGCGAGTCGGTATCCGCCCAGGCCTGAGTGCAAAAAATGGAAATCATTAGGATAAAAACCAAACTAAAGATCTCAGGGCAACATTTTTTCAGGTTATTTTTTTTCATGATCTACATTTTTCCTTTTCCAATGGCTATACAAAACAAAAAAACACCCACCTTCATTGCCGAAGATGGGTGTTAGCGCCTGTAAAATTACAGGGAAAACCTTCTCGTTCGGTAACCCGGCTACCAACAATTAATTGGCCCGTGGCTTTGCGTCCCTAAGTCACCTTAGGTTTGCCTTTATCAAAGGATGTGTTACCCTTACTATAATTTAACTCGGTTTGTCAACGAACAAAGTGTGGATTAGTGAAAAAAGAAAGATGTTGGGAAATCGGAGGCATTCATCGATTAGAAAAGTAAAATATTGAGTTCTATGCAAGGGCAATTTTTACTTCCTTAGTGAACAGTAAATTTAAGATTATCGTAAAAGACTCCCTACCATGTTTGAATCAATCCTTAAAAAAGTGTCGTTGCCTTAAGTTTGTAATTGCTGTTTTATAGCATAAGTTTTAGTGATTAATTAGCTATAAATGCCAGTGTTTTTTTTAACTGGGTTTACTCTGATTTATTCTTTTTGCGTTTACTACGGATCGGGTGGGGTTTTGACGGGCGCCCGGGACGTTTTGAGCGGTCCGAACGTGGGGTCATTCTTTCTTTGTCATCTGCAATTTTAGCCTGGACTTTGCGACCGTTAATCATCAGGCTTGAGAATGTTTTGATTATATCTTTGGCGTAGCGGGTATCGGCTTCAATCAGGCTGCAATTGGTTTGAATATCGATGCGGCCGACATGAATTCGCGGGCCGCCGACACTGGCATCGTTGATTTCGCCGATTAGCCGGCCGGGGTTGATGCCGTCCCGTTTGCCGACATTAATGTGAAAGCGGGAGAAGCGTTCATTGTCGCTGCCGCGGTCATTAGAATCACGGTTTTTATAGGTTTTAGATTTTCCGTCCCGACGTTCGTTATCCCGGCCGCTGCTTGGTTCGCGGCGGCCCCGGCTTTCAGATTGCTTGTCGTTGAGATCCGGCGCGTTGCGGTAGTAGTTTAAGAGCTGGGAAAATTCAGAAAGAACAAACCTTTTAACGAGTTCTTCTCGTTCCAATGGTGCCAAACTTTCCATGATTGCCGGCAGAAATGGCTCAATCTGACTGCTGTCGATAGCGGTCGTTTTGAGCTCGTCGAGATAGTGCAGCATCCGTTGCTGGCAGATCTCCTGGCCGGAGGGAATCCGGCCGAGTTCAAATTTTCTTTTAAGCCGTCTTTCAATCTGTTTAATTTTGTATTTCTCGCGCAGATGAGCAATTGCGATCGAAATACCCTCTTTACCGGCCCGGCCGGTGCGGCCGCTGCGGTGGGTGTAGGCGGCGACATCATCGGGGAGATTGTAGTTGATGACATGGCTCAGGTTTTTAACATCAAGGCCGCGGGCGGCAACGTCGGTGGCGACCAGAAGTTTGATGTTGCGGCGCCGGAATTTCTGCATGACATGATCGCGCTGGCCCTGGGCGAGCTCGCCGTGAAGTGCATCGGCATTGTAGCCGTCGTCAATTAACTTGGCCGCAATATCTCGGGTCTCTTGACGCGTGCGGCAGAAGATGATGGCATAAATATCAGGGTTGCTGTCAGCAATTCTTTTCAATGTCGGATAGCGATTTTTGGCGGCTACCATATAATAGATGTGGCGGACATTTTCGATGCCTTGGTTCCGTTCGCCAATGGTGACTTCAACCGGATCTTTCATGTAGCGTTTAGCGATGGAGGTGACTTCCTGCGGCATTGTCGCAGAGAAAAGTACGGTTTTCTTGGTCTCAGGGGTCGCTGCGAGAATTGCGTTGAGATCGTCCTGAAATCCCATCTGCAACATTTCGTCAGCTTCATCGAGGATGACGGCGCGGATATTTTTGATGTTGACATCGCCCTGCCGGATAAAGGCTAAAAGCCTACCCGGGGTGGCAACAATTATCTGGGCGCCACTGTGCAGCTGGCGACTTTGGCTGATAATACTGGCGCCGCCGTAGACGGCAACGATTCGGGTTTTGGGAAGAAAATGGGAGAAGCTGGCTAAGTCTTTATGTACCTGAACGCAGAGTTCACGGGTCGGGCAAAGAATTAAAGCCTGAGTCTGCATTTGCTTTTGGTCTAACATCTGGATCAAAGGCAGACCGAAGGCGGCAGTCTTGCCGGTGCCGGTCTGCGAGAGGGCAACCAGGTCGTCTTCAAGTTTAGCCAGCCGCGGAATTACCTCTTCCTGTACCGGGGTCGGGGTTTTAAATCCGAGTTTATTAATGCCTTCGAGAAGCTCTGTGCTTAAACCGAGTTCGGCGAATGTTTTCATGGTGTGTTTTTGCTCCAAGCTTAATTAGGCTCGTTCAATGTGAAAGAGTCATGTTGTTTCCGGCTCTATCGAGTATATTGAGCCATTAATTGGATTAATAGCACATAAAAGAGATTTTTAGTAGAAAGAATGCCGCCGGCTGGCAGTAAAGTGGTGCTAAACGTCCGTCTTACTTTTCCGGGTAGGGAACCAGGCTGATGCCGATTTTCGGGAGATATTTAACGCCGCCTTTAAGATCAATTACTTTGTAGCCGACTTGAGTGAGATATCTGGCTGCCCGCCGGGTGCGGGCGCCGCTTCTGCAGATGATGGCAAACTCCTCATCTTGGGCCACAATCTGGTCAAGTTGTTTGCGAAAATTCACCATGTCATACTCACCGTTGACATCGAAGAAGGTGATAGTTTCTGAACCTTTGACAATGCCGGTATGGCGCCATTCGGGTTTAGTTCTGATATCGATTATAGTTATCTTTATGGAGAAAAATGTGCTGTCCGGGAAGATTCCACCAGCTTCAGTGTCGGTCGCTCCAGCACACGCGATTAGAGTGCATAGCAGATATGACAGCAGCAATTTTGCAGAAAATGTCGCGAGGTTTCGGGAGAAAGCTGATATTGGCTGGGGCATGGCAGGTATCCTATGGGTCCAGGGTGCTTTTTCCCAGGATAGCTATTAGTTGTATCGATCCAGCTACCACTTTGTATTAAAAATTGTCAAGGAAATTGGCGTTTGGTGTAGGTGAGGGATGGTGGTTGGGAATGGATACGGTCGAAAAAATGCTGTAAAGTTGAGTGGTTGCAGCAGTTTAAGCCATGACATTAAGGTTCTGGCCGCTGCCGCTTTCGGCCAGCATCAAGGCAACTTGTTGCTGCATTTCAGCCATCTCTTTGAGCATCGCAACCTGGGCTTTGATGCCTTCCTGCATCTGTTGGGCACTGACGGCCATATTCAAAATGTTGGCTGCTGTTGAAGCGGAACTGATTTCCATCATTTATCTCCGGAATGATAAGAATATTTCAGGGTTCAGGTATTTCTTATCGATAGAAATTGCTTAAACTTTAAGGTTTTCTGTAGTGGCAGCAGTTTTTTTTATAAACCCCTTGACTTTGTATACAGTATATAATAGAAGGCCCGATCTTGTGTGTTTTTTATCAAGCTAATTGAAGTTTAATTTTTTTAAGGAGCGAGTTGTGAATCGGATAGTTGCAAAAGAGGAGTTCTCGCAGAACCCCAGCGTTAAAATGATGCAGATTGAGGCGCCGCGGATCGCAAGAAAAGCCAAGGGCGGCCAGTTTGTGGTTTTTCGCCTGAATGAGACCGGCGAGCGGGTACCGTTGACGGTAGCGGATACCGACCCGGAAAAAGGTCTGGTAACGATTATTTTTCAGGAAGTCGGCAAAAGCACAATGGCTTTGGGCAAACTTGAGGTTGGTGACTCGCTTGCCGATTTTATCGGCCCTCTGGGTCAGCCGACGCATATGGGTGATTTTGGTACAGTTTTGTGTGTCGCCGGCGGTATCGGTATCGCCCCGACCCATAATATTGTCAAAG
>JAOZKP010000707.1 GCA_029935295.1 bacterium
CGCAGTGCCAGCGGTAAGATTCTGAAATATAAATTAAGGGAGCAATATAAAAACTGAAGCATTTGTCTGTTAAGTGCTGGTGAAATGTGATTTCATGCTCAGAAATGGTTGATGGCGGGTTTATGAAACAGTTCGTTGACAGTATCTGCAATTGCGGTATGATCAGTTAATGTGAAAATCTTTTTTCTGAAGGCGGCAGCTCCAGGGATGCCTTTTATGTACCAGGCCAGATGTTTACGGTAGATGAGCAGGCTGTGTTTTTCACCGTACTCTTCCTTGAGTAGCTCACCATGTTTAAAGATAGTCTCACGTTTCAAGCCTGAATCCGGCAGCCAGTTCTTGCCATTTTCTAACAATTCCTTTATTTCCCGAAAGAACCAGGGTCGGCCATAGGTGCCGCGACCAAGCATGATCCCGGAGAGAGCGGGGTGGGCCAGATAATTTTTTGCGGTCTCTGTATCAGTGATGTCACCGGAGCCGATAATCGGCAAGGAAGCTTTTTCCGCTGCCAAAAATAGTTGTTCCCAGTCGGCTTTGCCGGAAAACATCATTTTGGCGGAACGCGGATGGCAAATCAGGGCTTTGGCGTTAAATTTTGCCGCCATTTCGATGAAATTATTAAGTACGAAAGTTTCATGATCCCAGCCGGTTCTTACTTTTATAGTATAGGGTACGGTCGGGGACCTGTCTAAAGCCTGCATGATTTTGGCCGCCCGTTGCGGCTCCTGTAAAAGAGCGGCTCCAGCCCCCGTTTTTACCACCTTTCTTACTGGACAACCCATATTAATATCGATCAGATCAGCACCCGCTGCCATGGCAATCTGGGCTGCTTCCCGGATTATCTCCGGCTCCGACCCGAAAAGCTGAACCCAGTGCGGTTTATCGCTTGCATCTGGAGCCAGAAGAATCCGGCTTTTCCGGTCGCCGTAAACCAGACCTTTGGCGCTAACCATCTCACTAACTGCAAAATCAGCCCCAAACGAGCGGCAGAGACGGCGGAAAGAACGGTCACTGATCCCCGCCATCGGTGCCAAAACAATTGATTTCTTTGAAAACATGCGCTCTTTTACAGCTTAAT
>JAOZKP010000278.1 GCA_029935295.1 bacterium
CCGTAGTTTTCGACGATTTTTTCATACATCGCCTGAATCTGTTCCGGGTGGCCGGTATGGCAGGTCATGGCCTCGGCTTTAAAACCGAGATCACGGATTTTGGCGGCAGCCGCTTCCAGGGTATCGGCCTTGCGGCTGACGAGAATGCATTGGGCTCCGTGGGCGGCCAGGTTGTGGGCTATTGCCAGGCCGATGCCGCGGCTGGCGCCGGTGATTACAGCAGTTTTTCCTTCCAGATTAAATTCGTTCATCCTGTTTCTCCTTTATTGTTTGATAATTTATAAGTCTGATGATTCGATCACTCTAAGGGCCGTTTGCTCAAGGGCGTTGACCGCATAAATCAATGTGGCAAAGCGTTTATTGCTGGTGATTTTGTGGTAATACCGGTAATAAATCTGCTGGGCGATAACCGCCAGCCGGAAGAGGCCAAAGGTGTAATAGAAATCAAACTGCCGCGTGCTGCGGCCGGTGCGCATCTCGTAGTGATCGAGAATCTCCTGCCGGGTCAGGGCGCCGGGCATATTGGTCGGCATAGTGCGCATCATCTGCATCGCTTTCGGGTCATTTTCCTCAACCCAGTAGGCTAAAGAGTTGCCAAGATCCATTAAAGGGTCGCCGCAGGTCGTCATCTCCCAGTCGAGGACGCCGATAATATTTTCCGGTTTTTCCGGGTCGAGAACGACATTGTCGAGCTTGTAGTCATTATGGACGATGGTCGGCCGGTCGGTGTCGGGCGGCATTTTCTCTTTGAGCCAGGCCATAATTGTTTCACAATCCGGAGCGTCGTCGGTTCTCGCCTTGCGGTAGCGTTGGCTCCAGCCCTCGACCTGGCGCTGAACATAGCCTTGCGGTTTGCCGATAAAATCAAGCCCCGCTTTTTTGACATCAATCATGTGGATCTCCGCCTGGAGATCGGTAAGTCTGCGGCAGAGATTGGCGGCCTGCTCCGGCGAGAAAATAAGTCCTTCAGGCAGCTCTTTGCGGAGAATAATGCCGGAGAGTTTGGCCATGACGAAAAAAGGCGCACCGATGATCGAAAGATCTTCGCTGAAGGCCAGAGGTTCAGGACAGTAGGGAAAAACCGGATAGATGGCTTTAAGCATCCGGTATTCCCGGCCCATGTCGTGTCCGGCTTTGACCTTGGCCCCGACCGGGGGCCGGCGCAGCACCATCTGGCGGCCGCCCATTTCAATCAGATAGGTCAGGTTGGAGTAGCCGCTGGGAAACTGAGTGATGGTTATGTCGCCGCAGAGGCCGTCAATGTTCTCCTGTAAAAAATTCTGTACCGCCGCCGGATCAATCTCCTCTCCGGCCCGGACCGGAGAGGCTTTGTCTGTGATTTGCATAAGTGCTCCTCTATAAGAAATTTGGTAACTATTCAACTATCTCTCACGAATTATCAGGGTTGGGGTCATTGCTGGTGCAAGGTGCGTCAGCACCCCAGCTGTGACCCCATTTATGAGGGCGAAGCGATGTTCGACTCCATTTCTTATAACTTTATGGTGACATGCTGAATCGTTATGTGATTTATTTGATTGTTTTCTGGTTGATGGCAATTAAATCTTTGCTCTGAACCAGGCAAAAGGCTTCGATTATCGATATTAAATGTTCAGCATATTGGTCGGCAGAGACATTTAATTTACGATATTTCCAGCGTTTGAGATACCACTCCTGCTGCATCGCCTTGATCATGCTTGCGGTCAGTTCGTGGTTGCCAGGCTTAAATACATTTTGTTTTTCTCCAAGCACCAGAATGTCGGTCAGGATCTCCTGGGTATACTCTTCCATCGATTTAACTGCTGCAAACTCCGCCGGTTTGATGCTGCGGGCCTCCATGAACGTAAAATAGAACCAGGGCCGGAAGAATTCAGAGAGGAAAATATGGGCTTTTATCAGTGCCCGCAGTCTCTCTTGTGGCCCGGCCCCGGTTGCGGAGACTTCGGTAAAAGTTTTTTTGATAATCGCCCAGCCCTGCGTATGAATAATCTCTAGAAGTTTATCCTTGTTGGTGAAATAGGCATAGAGAGAGCCGAGGCTCATGCCGGTTTCTTCACTTAAGGCTCGCATATTCAGGGCCTGAAAACCTTTTTTGTAGGTAATTTTAAAAACGGCGCTGAAAATTTTTTCCAGATTCCGGGTCGCGGTTTTCTCCTTCTTGATGCGGATGCTCTCCCGGTTATGCAGGAAAATTTCCCGGGCGATATCAAGGTTTGATGAGCCGTATATTTTTTTGAATTCCTGGTAGTCCATTTTTGTCTTTTTTTGCCACAGACCCACACAGACACACACGGACACAAAAATTAACGTCTGTGTGCGTTCGTGTGGGTCTGTGGCCATTTAAAATTATTTATAGCTTTTCAATATCCGCTTGGCGAGTGAGCTTTTGTGGACTTCATCGGCGCCGTCGTAGATGCGGGCGGCGCGTTCGTGGCGGTAGAAAAAGGCTAAAATGGTGTCGTCGGTCATCCCGAGGCCGCCGTGAACCTGGAGGGCCCGGTCGACAATCCGGTTCATGGTGTTGGCGACGACAAACTTAATCATTGAGATCGAATCGCGAGATTTAGCGGCTCCATTCTGATCAATCTGCCAGGCCGAATTAAGAGTCATTAAGCGGGCTGCCTGGAGCTGGGCCGCGGATTCGGCAATCCAGTTCTGGATGGTCTGGCGCTGGCCTAAAGTTTTGCCGTCGGGCGAGATCACCCGCTCGTTGGCGCGTCTGCACATAAGATCGAAAGCCCGCTGGCAGATGCCGAGCCAGCGCATGCAGTGGTGAATCCGGCCCGGCCCGAGACGGTCCTGGGCCATGACAAATCCCTGGCCTTCATGACCTAGAAGATTTGCCTGCGGCACCCGGCAGGACTCAAACAGAATCTCGCCGTGGCTGAAATAGTCATCGCCTTCGTGGCCCATAACCGGGATGTTGCGGACCCGGTTAAAACCCGGCGTACTGGTCGGCACGATAATCATGCTCGCCTGTTTGTAGGTTGAGGCTTCCGGGTTGGTGACTGCCATCGCGATCGCAAACTCGGCGCCGTCGGCGGCCGTGGTATACCATTTATGGCCGTTGATGATGTAGTCGCTGCCCTCTTTGACTGCAGTAGTTTCGAGCATTACCGGGTTTGAGCCCGGCATGTCAACCTCGGTCATGGCAAAACAGGATCTGATTTCACCTTTGACCAGTGGATTAAGGTAGCGCTCTTTCTGTTCGGTAGTGCCGTGTTCGTGCAATATTTCGACATTACCGGCATCCGGGGCCTGGCACCAGAAAACATAATGGCCTAAAGGCGAGTAGCCCAGAGCTTCGGAGACCAGGCCGTGTTCCAGCAGCGAGAGCCCCATGCCGCCGCACTCCACCGGGAAGTTGGGGGCCCAGAGCTCCATCTTTTTAACCATCTCCTGTTTTTCCCGAATAACCGGCAGCATTTCACTGAAATCTTTTACCAGAAATTCCGGTTCCAGCGGAATAAGCTCCGCAGCGACGAACTCTTTGATCATTTTAACGATAGTCTGTATCTTGTCGGAATTGCCAAAATCCATAGTTTTCTCCATAAATTGTTTGGTTTAGCCATAGACGCATATAGTCAAATTTTATGGTTTGATCCGTGTGTCTGTGGCTGAATTTTAAGTTCTGTTTTTTGTTTTAATCTTTAAAAAAGTTTCTATAAATTCAATCACATCTGCATTGATGCAGATATCCGCATGGCGAAATATCGGGGCTTGCGGGTTTTTATTGATGGCGACAATAAATTTGGTGTTTTTCATCCCGGCCAGATGTTGGGATGAGCCGGAAATGCCGCAGGCGATATAGAGTTCGGGTGTGACCGTGGCCCCGGTGATACCGACCTGGTGCTCATAGCCGATCCAGTCCATATCGACCAGCGGCCGTGAGGCGCCGACAGCGGCAGCAGGAAAACAGCGGGCAAAATTGGTTATACGTTCAAGGTTCTCAGGTTTTTTGATCCCC
>JAOZKP010000279.1 GCA_029935295.1 bacterium
AAAACGGCCGCAAGATCTCTCTTACGGCCGGAGTTAATTCACAGCAGAATGTTCTCGGACAACATTTATGACGACAAAGCCCGCATCAGGACGAAGGCGGCCTGCAGGGCTTCGGTCGGACATAAGGGGAAGCACTCTTTGCAGTCCCAGCAATTCTCGGCCGCGATCTCGGGGATGAAGCTGATCTCTTTACGGGTGCCGCGGTCGACGAAACCGACGGCGAATTTCTTTTTGACTTCAGCACAGTAGCGCACACAGAGACCGCAGTGGATACAGAACGAAGCCTCTTTTTCAAAGCGGTTGCGGTCGGCGCCATACTCTTTGGCGAGATCCTGCAACTCAAAAGCATCCGGAGCGTGGGCTAAATAGAGCTCGATAATCATCTTCCGGATCCGGTCGATCTTGGCTGACCGGGTCTTAACTTTAAGACCGGCTTCGGCCAGGTAGACACACGAGACCACCATCTTATCCCAACCGTCGTATTCAAGCTCAACGATACAGAGGCGGCAGCCGCCGTAGGGTTCGAGCTTTTCATGGTAGCACAGGGTCGGGATAAAAATTCCTGCGGCTTTAGCCGCTTCAAGAATGGTCATCCCGGCTTCGGCATGAACCTCTTTTCCATCTATTTCTAAAAGAATTTCACTCATCTTATTCACTCTTTTTAATGGTTCTTTCATCTTCAGGCAAGGCTTCTGGAACCGGCACACCCGAAAGTTTGGTTACAGCGGAAAATTTATCAGGACAGACATCAAAACAGGTACCGCACTTGGTACACTTATCCTGATCGACAATATGAATCAATTTCTTGCCGCCGATGATCGCGTCCGCCGGACATTTCCGCAGGCAGGAGCCACATCCCTGACATTTAGCCGGATCAATATAGAAATTAATTAACGCTTTACAGGAGAGTGCGGGGCACCTCTTGTCATTAATATGGGCCTCATACTCATCCCGGAAATAACGCAGCGTGCTCAGAAATGAGTTCGGGGCACTCTTGCCGAGAGCACAAAGGGCAGCTTCGACCGCCGTTTCAGAGATCTCTTCCAAAAGCTCAATATCACCGGGTTTGCCTTTACCCTCGGTAATATTGGTCAAAATCTTCAGCATCTGCCGGGTACCCTCACGGCAAGGTGTACATTTGCCGCAGGACTCATCAGTAAGAAATTCGATAAAGTACCTGGCAACATCAACCATGCAGGTATCTTCATCCATAACGATCATCCCGCCGGAGCCCATCATCGAGCCGGCCTTGGAGAGCTCGTCAAAATCAACGCCTAAGTCCAGCAGATTCTCCGGGATACAGCCGCCGGAGGGGCCGCCGGTCTGCACCGCCTTGAACTTTTTACCATCCGGGATGCCGCCGCCGATCTTATAAATAATATCCCTTAAGGTGATACCCATCGGCACTTCGACAAGACCGGTGTTGTTAATCTTACCAACCAGAGCAAAGATCTTGGTACCGGAACTGCCCTCGGTCCCGAACTGGGTGAACCAATCCGCACCTTTATTGATAATCAACGGTACATTGGCCCAGGTTTCAACATTGTTCAAGACACTCGGCTTATCCCAAAGGCCCTTGATATTGGAACGCACATATTTGGGACGGGGCTCACCGACCCGGCCTTCGATAGCAGTCATCAAGGCGGTTGACTCACCGCAGACGAAAGCACCGGCACCCTGATGCACCTGCACCGTAAAATCGAAGCCGGAGCCCAAAATATCCTTACCTAAAAAACCAGCCTCTTCAGCATGTTTAATTGCAAGAATAATATTTTCTACCGCCAGCGGATACTCCTGCCGAACGTAGATAAAACCCTCGTGGGCCCCGATAGCATAGGCACCGATAATCAGACCTTCAAGAATTGAGTGGGGATTACCTTCAAGCAGGGCCCGGTCCATAAAGGCTCCGGGATCGCCCTCATCGGCATTAACGATCACATATTTAACCGCATCGGGAGCTTTGCTGGTACCTTCCCATTTTCTTCCGGCCGGAAAACCGCCGCCACCGCGACCCCGTAAATTAGATTTTTTAACCTCATCAATTACGGCCTCCGGCGACATCTGCTTCAAGACTTTACTTAAGGCCGAATAACCATCTAAGGCCAAGTAGTCTTCGATACTTTTGGGATCAATCTTGATATTGCTGCCGAGAAGATTACGCGCCTGATTCTTATAAAACGGAATATCCGATTCCAGCGGCGTCTTCTCCTCGGTCACAGGATCGACAAAAACCAGACGATCAACAATCTTTTTCTCTTTTATGGTCTGGGAAACAACTTCAGAGACATCTTCAGGTTTGACCTGCAGATAACAGACCTCTTCCGGATAGATAACCACTACCGGCCCCTGCTGACAGAATCCGGGGCAGCCGGTCTCCTTGATATTAACGCCAGACTCTAAACCCTGCTCTTTTATCTCCGCTTTAAAAGCCGAGATAACCTCATCAGCCCCGGAGGCGATACAACCAGCTCCGGCACAGATTGAGATGCAGGGTGTGTCGGCATCATTTTTCGACAATATTTCCTGTCTAAATTTCTCTAAAGCTTCAGGTGAATCTATTCGTGACATAATCTTACCTTATTAGTGCATTACAGGTTATTTTCGGTTTGAAAAACAAGAAAATGTTCTGATAAAGCACTTATTTGCGACCTTCGGAAGTGCCCTTGGGTGGAGGCCGAAAAAGCCTTTCTGGATTGCGTAAGCATTTCCCTCATTTGTAATTTTTCAACAGATCAATAGTCTCGGTCGGGGTCACGTTACCGAAAATTTTGCCATCGATCTCCATTACCGGCCCTAAAGCACAGCAACCGACACAGTTAACAGTTTCGAGACTGTATTTAAGCTCAAGGTCAGTTTCACCGGCCTTGATCCCGGTCAACTCCGTCAAGGTATCGAGAATCCGACTGGCACCCCGAACATGACAAGCAGTCCCAACACAGACATTGATCTCATGCCGGCCCTTGGGCACCAGGCTGAAAGCCTTGTAAAAGGTTGCAATATGTTGGATTCTGGTTAAAGGGACCTTAAGTCTCTCACTAACCTGCTCCAAAGCATATTTGGGAAGCCAATGTTTCTCACTCTGAATTGCAAGCAGCACCTGAATCAGGGAGCTGGGCTCAGCATTATGCTTATCAATTATCTGATCAATTCTAGCCTTATCCATAATATCTCAATTTCCTTAAGCGAGCGCGTAACAGTTTTTATTTTCATCATAGCGAACCAAACCCTGCCGGGATGTGTTGCCTATATGCTTGGCCACCTCCGACGGGCTTAAGCCGAGCATTTTTGAGATCTCACCGGTGGACAGCGGGCTCTCTTCCAAAAGCAACATTATCTGGCTTAGAGACATTTTTTCCGCAATTAACTCGTTAAAAAGCTCGTCGAGTTCGCTACTGGTAAAAAATTCATCATAAGCGGCTTTCGATTTAACCGGCTGCCGCAGGCGTTCACGCTCGACCAGTTTAATATAGGGAACCAGTTTGTTGACCGCTTTAAGTTTCAACTCAAGCTCTTTGGCATCGAAGCCTTCGCTTTTTCCGAGCGGCCCGATCTCCTTAATCTGCGAACAGAAATCGTCGGTCAGTTCGGCTAAGAGATTACCGTCGCTGCTGGAGATAAACTCGACCCGCAACCGCTTAGGATTCAAGCCTAAGTGCTCCATGATCTTCCGCGCGATGTATACCGTGCTCAAGGCATCGTAATTTCCCTGAGTAATGTAGTTGCACTCATCGAGCTTGCAACCGCCGATGAAAACTCCGTCCTGCCCATTCATAAAAGCCCGCAGGATGAATTCCAGGTCAACCCGACCGGAACACATTACCCGAATAAGCCTCATATCACTTGCATATTGTAGTCTGGAAACTCCAGCCAGGTCCGCCGCCCCGTAGGCTCACCAGTGGCAGACAAAACCCAAAATCTTGGGCTTAAAATCAAGAGCTGCGCTCATTTAACTAACCTCTCTAA
>JAOZKP010000280.1 GCA_029935295.1 bacterium
GTTGACATCTCTTTTTCTCCATTGCTTAGGTTTTAAAAAACTATTTTTTTTCTTCTTTAGTTCGTAAATGGTTCTGCGCCAGATTGTGTACATTTACTACCAGTACATGCTCTGCTATCCCCAGATTATCCTTAAATTCGATGAGGCGGTCAAGTGTATCCTGCACTTTTTTGAATTGCGGTTTGAGTGAAGGTGTCGCATAAAATTTTTCTTGTTTGTAAATGGTAACGATATTGTCGACTTCAAGCGCTACAATTTGTGATTTTAGGCGGCAGATAATTAGTTTAGTGCCACTTTGGGTCGTACTCTTTTCCGGGAAATTGTAAAATCGGCGTAAATTCACAACCGGAATGATTTCTCCCCGGAGATTTATCACGCCATCATTGATGCCGGTAGCTGCCGGAATATTTAAGATCTCATGGCATTCAATAATCTCCTGAATGTCTACAAGTTCAATCGCAAAATTCTTACTTATGGAAAAAACCAGGTAACAATTTTCGGTGATTATATTATGAGTTATGTCGAGACTTTTGCCGGTTTCGTCTACATCTTTTCTGATGCGGCCGATAGACTTAAACTGACTTGATTTAGAGCTTATGAGGCCGTCAACATCCAGGAGCATAATGTCTTTGCCGTCGGCCTGTTGAAATATGCCAATTACATTATTATTGTCGCTTGCGGGCATAGGCAGGATTTCGTCTTCAGGGACTGCGATAATTTGCCGGGCTTTATCGATGAGCAAGCCAAATAAAATTTCATCCGACATGAGCACTAAAATGCGCCGATGTTCGCTTAATGGATTTTCAACTTTTATATTGTTTAAGAATGTGCTGGCGTCGACTATGGGAATGGTATGGCCGCGGAGTTGCAAAGCTCCCTCGATATGGTCGTCTTTGTACAGTTCATCAATGTCACTAAGAAAGCTTAATTCCTGGGCATGTTCAACTTTGACTCCATATTCCCGGCCGGTGCAGTTGAAAATTACATAGTGTGAATATTGGCGGTCGATTATCTGTTTTTCTTCATTCAAGGATGGTTTGAGGCTCTCTTCAATGCTGGCGGAGGTTTGCTCCTCAAGAAAAAGATAGTTGAGGTCTAAAAGCTCAAGTGCACGATTGGTCTCATTATGTTTGATGAGGTTGGAGATTATCTTGTCGTTGGTTTGCAGGGTGGGGTGAACCGGAGTTATTGCTGAGTTTTCAACTTTGAAAATCTCTTTGATGTCATCAAAGAGCAGTCCTAACCGTTGATTGAGGACTGTGACTACAGCAACTTTGGCATTTTCATTGTAGCTGGTTTCTTGCAGTCCAAGGCGGCGTTTCAGGTTGATGATCGGGATGAATTCTTCTCGGAGCTGCATTACGCCTTCGAGAAAATCCACACTCGAAGGTAGCGGCTGAATTTTCCGGCTGACTTTTGCGGCTTCGGTTACATCCTCAGCCAGTAGTGCCATCTCCAGATCCAGTTCTCGATCGAGTACGAACGACGCAAAAAGTTGCTGTTGTGCCATGCTGTGACCTCTGCTCTTAAAAAAATACGGCAATTTGCAAAAAATGAAACAACGGTGGTGTTTTATGTCGGCGCTATACCTTAAAACCGCCAACTATGGCATCAAGTTGATCAGCCATTTTACTTAAGTTATCAGCGTTGACTTTTAACTGATTGCTACTGTTGCTGATATTGTTGGCCGAGCTGTCAACGACTGTAATGTCCTGAGTTATCTCTCCGGCAACCGAAGAGCTCTGATTGACATTTTCATTAACTTCCTGAACTCCCTGAGATGCTTGGGCTATGTTTGTCGCGATCTCCTGAGTTGCCTGTGATTGTTCAACCACTGCAACCGTAACGAAATCAACCAACTCATTAATTTCGTTAATAACTTTTGAGATATCTTCGATGCCGGCAATGTTTTCATCAGAACTTTTCTGGATTGCTTCGACATTGCCTCTGATCTCGGTGGCAGCTTCGGCAGTCTGGTTTGCAAGATCCTTGATTTCACTGGCGACAACTGCAAAACCTTTACCGGCCTCACCCGCTCGGGCGGCTTCAATAGTTGCGTTCAGGGCTAACAGGTTTACCTGGCCGGAAATTTTTGTAATCGTTTCCAGAACTTTGCCGATGTCGACCGCCGCTCCTCCGAGACCCGCCATTTTTTCTGAGACTTCCTTGGCTTTCTCAACCGCAACATTTGATATTGATTGGGTTTTCTTCGCATTTTCGGATAAATTGCCGATGGTTGAAGACATCTCTTCGGCAGCAGAAGCCACCAGATTTATATTTGTGGATGATTCTTCCATTGCGGCGGCGACATTGTTTAAGTTGCTGCTCATCTCTTCGGCGGCGGTGGCGACCATGTTTGAACGTCCCGAGGTCTCTTTTGCACTGTCTAGCATCTGGACTGCGACATTGGACAATCCAGTTGAGGCTGAATTTATGGAGCTCGAATTTTCTTTTATCTGGAGCACCAGCCCTTGTAATTTATCGAGAAAAGTATTGAAATAACCCGACAGGTCGCCAATCTCATCCTGTTTTAAAATTTCGAGTCGCTTGGTTAGGTCGCCATCACCTTCAGCAATATCTTTAACCATCTCGGTAGTGAGATTGATTTGTTTGGTGACCGCGCGAACAGTTAAAAAGAGAGGGATAAGAATGCAGAGCGCGAGAGCTATGCAGAGAATCAGGATCCTGGTTCTTAATGTTGTGATGGTTGCATAGGTCTCGGCGGCATCGTAGGCATAGGCCATTACGCCGATCTCTTTGTTATTGAAATCTTTTATCGGGAAAACTGCGATGAAATAATCACCGATGCGGCGTTGGCTGGTGTTTCGGGTTCCGGCAGCCAGAATTTCAGGGGTAATCAGTTTGTCGGTGATGGTTTTGTCGGTAGATGAAATGTAGACAAAATTTTCTCCAACCAGTGGGTTTTTGGCCGGGTCTTGCAGTTTTTTTGCGATCTGCAGAAACTCTTTTTTCATATAAACGGAGATGTATTCCCGTTTGTTTGAGATATTATAACGAACCAGCGGATCATAGGATGAGAGGACTTCGACGGAACCTAGGTAGCGTCCCGAATCTGTGATTATCGGCGCCAGTCCCCGGATTGCGAAGCCGCCCCGGCCGATTTCAATCCCGGCAATTGGTGTGTGGTTGCCCTGGCTAATGCTCTTGACGGTGTTCCTGAAAGAGCTCAGGTCATCACTTTTGTTCTGCTTGGTATGCCATAAACGTAAGAGGCTGCGGGCCGGGGGGAGATGGAAATGGATGCGAAAATGTTTTCCGTTTTGAGTCGATTGGTAGCCTTTTTCAATTGAGGTAAAGTAAGTTCTGAGCTCTTTGCGGGCTTTCCCCATATCCGGGTCTTTTTCATCATGGATGTTTCCTTTGTAGGCAGTCAGATATGCTTTTTGCACTGCTTGAGCCTGACTGAAAAGAGATGCCTGGGTAAGCATCGTGTGGGCGATACGTTTCTCGCTGACTGCAATCTCGGTGATCTTGTCTTGGGTATTGCGACTCAGGTTTTCTCCAATGATTTCGGTGATTGTAGAATTTACCGCATAATAGAGAACTGCCGAAAATACAATTGTTATAATAAAAACTGGAATTAAAATGCGATTTCCGACATTCTGTAATCTGAACATGTTTACTCCTGCTGATCTGTTTTATGTGTATCTATGCCGCTGTTTGCCTGGCAATGCTTATCGGCTATTGTATATCAACTATCGTGCCAGTCTGATATTATCGTTGTCGGAGGGATGAAACGTAATGTTTACGGGGATTGTGTGATTTTTGTCGTGACAGTGAGAGGGCGAGGCAGTCTCTTTTGTCCTGTAAATCGGACGAGAATGTCCGATTTACAGGACAAAAGAGGGCTTGGTGAGGTTAGGTGTGCTGCTTAAGAATGATACACTCGTAAAAAGTTCCGGGATGGCTAAGTAAAAATTTCGATATACAAGATGTTGAGAC
>JAOZKP010000708.1 GCA_029935295.1 bacterium
TCCTTCGACCCGACAACCCGAGTTAAAATTAAAACCCAAAAACAGTGATTAATTACTGCTATATGAGAATAATTAGTTGACAAAAAGCCGGTGAAAATAGTATATCGGCGGCGCTTTTCACACAAATGACTTTGCAACTGACTGCAGGAGCCTTAAACCAGCTATGCTCGACCTTAAATACATTCGCAACAATCTTGAGACTGTGGCCGCCATGCTTGCGGCCCGCAATAACGCTCTCGATTTAAGTGCATTCAAAACCCTCGATGCTCAGCGTCTGGAACTTTTGAATGAGGTCGAAACCCTGAAGAACCAGCGCAACACCTGCTCTGATAAAATTGCTAAAATGAAGCGGGAAAAAGCTGACGCCGGAGCGGAGATCTCCGCCATGCGTGATGTCTCCCGCAAGATCAAAGAGCTTGATGCAAAAGTTGCCGAAGTCGAAAACCAGCTCTACGAGATTGTCTACCTGATCCCCAACCGCCCGCACAGCAGCGTGCCAATCGGCAACAGTGAAGATGACAACAGTTTCGTGCGCGAGTGGGGTGAAAAACCTGAGCTGGAATTCACGCCGGCCCCGCACTGGGAGATCGGTGAAGATCTCAAAATACTCGATTTTGAACGCGGGGCCAAAATTACCGGTGCCCGGTTTACTCTTTACCGTGATCTCGGCGCCAAGCTTGAACGGGCTCTGATCAATTTCATGCTCGACAAACACACCGATGAGCACGGCTACACCGAAGTCCTGCCACCCTTTATGGTTAACCGTGACAGTATGCGCGGCACCGGTCAGCTCCCTAAATTTGCTGATGACCTGTTCAAGATTGAGGGACTGGATTATTTTCTAATCCCGACGGCTGAGGTTCCGGTAACCAATATCTTTCAGAATGAAATTCTTGAAGACAATGAACTGCCGAGCTATTTCACCGCCTATACCCCCTGTTTCCGCAAGGAAGCTGGCTCACATGGCCGTGATACCCGGGGCCTGATTCGCCAGCACCAGTTCAATAAAGTCGAACTGGTTAAATTTGCCGACCCGGAAAATTCTTATGACGAACTCGAAAAACTGCTGGTCAATG
>JAOZKP010000281.1 GCA_029935295.1 bacterium
CATCATTCGTTACAGCTCGCCGCTTCCCATTAATTTTTAATCTTGTATGTCAAATAGTTAGTAATATTTTCAGGAATTGAATTTTGAGTACCCAAATAGAAAAAGAGATTTCAAAACGGCGAACATTCGGGATTATCAGTCATCCAGATGCTGGTAAGACCACTTTAACCGAAAAATTATTGCTTTTCGGTGGAGCTATTCAGATGGCGGGTGCGGTTAAGTCGCGTAAAACTTCACGGCACGCGACCAGTGACTGGATGTCGATTGAGCAGGAGCGCGGGATTTCTGTGACTTCATCAGTAATGAAATTTAACTATCGGGATTTTGAGATAAATCTTCTCGATACGCCTGGGCATCAGGATTTTTCCGAAGATACCTACCGGGTTTTGACCGCAGTTGACAGTGCTTTGATGGTGATTGACAGTGCCAAAGGAGTGGAGCCGCAGACCGAGAAGTTGATGGAAGTTTGCCGCATGCGGAATACGCCGATTATCACTTTTATCAATAAGATGGATCGCGACGGCTTGGAACCGCTCGACATTCTCGCTGATATTGAAGATAAACTTCAGGTCGAGTGTTCACCGCTTTCCTGGCCGATCGGGATGGGGAATTCGTTCAAAGGCGTCTACAGTCTTTACCGGCAAAAGCTTCATCTTTTTACTCCGGGGGCGGACAGCCATCTGCAGGAGGGGTTTGTGCTCGACAATTTAGCGGACAGCAAACTTGACGAACTGCTGGGTTTACAAGCGGAAACCTTGCGTGAAGATGTTGAACTGATGGAAGGAGCTGCCAACCCTTTTGAACATGCTGAGTATCTTAAGGCGAGTCAGACCCCGGTTTTTTTCGGGAGTGCGATCAATAATTTCGGTGTGCGGGAGATGCTGGATGCTTTTGTCGAACTTGCTCCGAGTCCCAGCCCCCGGGCAGCTGTGACTCGGATGGTTAAACCTGAAGAGAGTGCTTTTTCCGGTTTTACATTCAAAATTCAGGCGAATATGGATCCGGCACATCGGGATCGAATCGCTTTTTTTCGTATCTGCTCCGGGAAATTTACCCGCGGGATGAAGGTGCGGCATCATCGTCTGGGCAAAGATGTTACGGTTGCGAATGCGACAATCTTTATGGCCCAGGATCGCAGTAATGTTGAAGAGGCCTGGCCCGGTGACATTATCGGTATTCACAATCACGGCACCATCAAAATTGGCGATACATTTACGAGCAAAGAGGAGCTTAAATTCACTGGCATTCCGAGTTTTGCTCCGGAGCATTTCCGCCGGGTCATCCTCAAGAACCCGCTGAAAACCAAACAACTTAATAAGGGTCTGACTCAGCTTTCGGAAGAGGGTGCCGTCCAGGTTTTCCGGCCAATTATCGGCAGCGACTACATTCTCGGTGCAGTAGGAGTCCTTCAGTTTGAAGTGACCATGGCCCGCCTGAAAGCCGAATACGGGGTTGACGCAATTTATGAGGCGGCCGATTTTACTGCGGCTCGTTGGATTGAGTGTGATGATGACAAAAAACTTGACCAGTTTAAAAAGAAGAACGAAGGTCAGCTGGCTCTTGACAGTGAAGGCTATCTGACACTGTTGGCGCCAAGTGAATGGCGGCTGAAACGGGTTATCGAACTCTTTCCGGATATTACATTTAATAAAACCCGCGAATATGATTGACGGCACAGTTAGTTATTTGGTATTTTTAGTAACGTTCCCTTTCTAATGACTGAATTCAAACTCACCGCTCCTTTCACGCCGCAGGGCGATCAGCCCCAGGCGATTGCCAAGCTGACTGCCGGTCTCAATGACGGCCTGCAAAAACAGGTTCTTTTGGGAGTGACCGGGTCGGGAAAAACCTTTACTTTGGCCCAAGTGATTGCTGAAGTCCAACGGACTACGCTGGTTATCGCTCCGAACAAAACCCTGGCGGCACAGCTCTATCAGGAATTCAAGGATTTCTTTCCTGAAAACCGGGTTGAATATTTCGTCAGTTATTACGACTACTACCAACCCGAAGCCTATATCCCCACCACTGATACCTTCATTGAAAAAGATTCTGCGATCAACGATCAGGTTGATAAGCTGCGCCACGCGGCCACGGTTTCCCTGCTCGAACGCGACGATGTTATCATCGTCGCCAGTGTCTCCTGCATCTATGGCCTCGGATCACCCGAGGCCTATCAGGGCATGCTTTTATATCTTGAGCCCGACCGGGCTGACCTGACCCGTGACCAGGTTATTCGGCGCTTGGTGGATATCCAGTATTCACGTAACGATTACGACTTCCACCGCGGTACTTTTCGGGTGCGGGGTGAAATTGTCGATATTTTTCCCGCCAACATGGAAGAGAGCGCTTTGCGGCTGGAGTTTTTCGGCGACGAGCTTGAAGCGCTTTCCTTGATTGATCCTTTAACCTCCAAAATTCACCAGAAACTGAATAAATTCACGGTCTATCCGGCGAGTCATTATGTGACGCCGGAGAAAGAGCGGAAACGGGCTTTTACCGCTATTCAGAATGAACTAGATGAGCGCCTGATTGAGCTCAGAAATGCAGGCAAGCTGCTTGAAGCCCAGCGTCTGGAGCAGCGGACGATGTTTGATCTCGAGATGATCGAGCAGATGGGTTTCTGCTCCGGGATTGAAAATTACTCCCGTCATATCACCGGCCGATCACCTGGTGACGCGCCACCGACATTGATGGATTATCTGCCCCGTAACCACTTGATAATTATCGATGAAAGTCATGTAACTGTGCCCCAGATCGGGGGTATGTACAAAGGCGACCGGTCACGTAAAACGACACTGGTTGAATATGGTTTTCGGTTGCCGTCAGCCCTCGACAATCGCCCCCTTAAAACCGCTGAATTTGCGCAGCGCAGCGGCCAGACCATCTATGTTTCCGCAACCCCGGGCAACTATGAACTTGAGGTCGCGGAGCAGATTGTTGAACAGGTTATCCGGCCTACGGGTCTAATCGACCCTGAAATCGAGATTCGCCCGGCGCAAAATCAGGTTGATGATGTAATTGCCCGCTTGCGGGAAACGGTTGCCGCCGGTAACCGTGCCCTGGTGACAACGCTGACCAAACGCATGGCTGAGGATTTAAGTCAATTCTTAAGAGAACTCGATTTCAAAGTGCGCTACCTTCATTCCGATATCGATACGTTGGAGCGGGTCGAATTAATACGCCAGCTGCGCCTTGGAACTTTTGACATTCTGGTTGGGATTAACCTTTTGCGCGAAGGGCTGGATATTCCTGAAGTCGCTCTGGTCGCAATTCTCGATGCCGATAAGGAGGGTTTTTTGCGTTCACATCGCTCTCTGGTTCAGACTTCCGGCCGGGCTGCACGAAATATGAATGGCAAAGTAATTTTCTACGCCGACCGCGAAACCGGCTCAATCGCAAGTGCGATTGCGGAAATGGAACGGCGCCGGGAAAAACAGCTGGCCTATAATTTGGAATATGAAATCACTCCGCAAACCATTGTCCGTCGGGTCCAGGAATCGATTGAAGTAGAATACGGCAGTGATGCCGAAATTAGTTCCACGCCCAGCTCCGCAGAAGATGATTTTACCGAGTTGATTGGAAAGGGGAGTCGGGCTTGCGACCGCGCCCTGCGACGGTGGGAGAAAGAGATGGCAAAAGCCGCCAAAGAACTCAACTTCGAACAGGCAGCTAAACTTCGCGACCGCATCACTGCTCTCCAGCGAGCAATTGTTCTAGCCTAGTCAGTTTAATCCTGGATACCCATTAGTCAAGCCTGACACCTTCTGAAACGTTCCCTCAAATACCTCTTCACACTACCGCAAGAGATATTTCAGTTTTAATCTGCTTAGTAGTGAAGCTTTCCAATTGATTTGATTCGTAAAGTAGGGGTGGTTATGGGTTGGCCACCAGAGTCTACTAATTCAATTGAATCGCTGTAGCTTGAAGACCAGTTGTCGGCACTGTCTTTGA
>JAOZKP010000059.1:0-3752 GCA_029935295.1 bacterium
CGCCGACATTAACAATCTGGGTCGGATGTTTGATCTTTTTGGTCCAGGACATTTCCGAAACATGAACCAGGCTTTCAATACCCTCTTCAATTTCAACAAAGGCACCGTAATCCTTGATGCTGATAACCTTGCCGGCAACCTTGGTACCGACCGGATAGTTGTCCGCAGCATTGGTCCAGGGATCCTCTTTGAGCTGTTTGATACCCAGGGAAACCCGTTGACGCTCAGCGTCGTATTTGATGATTTTTACATCAATGGTCTCGCCGACAGTAATCCGTTCGCTCGGATGGTTGACCCGGCCCCAGGAGATATCGGTAATGTGGAGAAGCCCGTCAAGGCCGCCGAGATCGATGAAGGCACCGTAATCGGTAATGTTTTTAACCACGCCTGCGATGGTAGCGCCTTCCTGGAGTTTTTCGAGAAGCTGTTCTTTCATGCTCTCGCGAACCTCTTCGAGGACGACCCGGCGGGAAATTACAACATTATTGCGTTTCTGGTTATGCTTAAGAATCCGGAATTCGAAACGCTCGCCGATAAGTTTATCGAGGTTGCGTACCGGTTTAAGATCAATCTGGGAGCCCGGCAAAAATGCGGCCACGCCGATATCGACTGAGAGACCACCTTTAACCTTGCTGGTGACCACCCCTTCAATGGTTTCGTCTTCGTCAGCAATCCGTTTAATCTCTTCCCAGACCTTCATTCTTTCTGCTTTGGTGCGGGAGAGCTGGATGTTGCCGTGTTCATCTTCGTAGCGTTCCAGAAAAACATCAATTTCATCACCTTCGGCAATTGTACATTCGCCATTGGCGTCACGGAATTGATTGAGCGGGATATGGCCTTCAGATTTATAGCCGATATCAACCACGACATTGTTGTCGCTGATTAAAACTATAGTTCCGGTAACCAGGCTGTTGATTTTGATCTCTTTGCCCTGAACGCTCTCTTCGAACATTGCAGCAAAATCATCGTCACCGTAATCTTCATCGTTTTCGTCTGAGCCATCGTTTTCGTCAAAATCATCAGCTTCCGAATCGTCGTTCATCAGCTTGATACCTTCGCCCATTACCGTTTCCATTGACGGCTCTTCCTGTTCTGTGTCTTTGGTGATGTTGTCTTCTGTCATTGAATTAAAATTTAACCCCCTGTTAAAGATTATCGGTCATAACGGCGCATTTTTTCATTTTACGCCCGACCATAACGTTGAGTCGGAAGCCGGGGAATGCGGCATTTTCACAACTCAGGTTTTTGTGCATAATTGCACTTGCGCCCCGCAAATTTATTGCGAGTACGCATACGGATCGGGGCATTTACCATAGGATGCGCTTAATTGCAAATAAAATTGTTGTGATTGACTTTTTTTGCCTAAAGTGCGTATAGATGCAAAAATAAATACTATATAAATATGTTAACCAAAATTAGGAGAAGGGTCTATGCTTCGTCTCGCAAAATTATCTTTACTGTTGGGCGCAATCGGCTTGCTGTTGTCACTTTTTGCCTGTGGTGGCGGCCCGGGTGAGAAACGGGATAAATTTTATAAAAAAGGTACCGCTTTATACCAACAGGGTGATTATGTCAAAGCCCGTCTGGAATTTAAAAACGCACTCCAGGTTGATCCGAAATATGCTCAGGGCTACTATTATTTGGGAATGTGTCTCTTTCAACAGAAGGAATTCAAGCAGGCTTATGGCGCTTTTAACAAAGCTTTAGATCTGGATCCGGCTCTAACTTCAGCCCAGGTAATGCGCGGTCGGTTGTTGATGATGGGGGGCGAGAAAGAAAAAGCTCTGGCAGAAGCTGATAAAATATTAGCGGTTGATGCCGGCAACCAGGAAGCTCGTTTGTTGCGCGGTGCCAGCCTGGCGGCTATGGGGCAGGAGAAAGAGGCGGCGGAAGTGCTTGAAAAATTACTTGCCGACGGCAGTAAAGAGGCGGATCTCTTTATTTTACTGGCAAACTTGCGGCTTAAGGCGAAGGATATGGCCGGGGCGCAGAGCTATCTTGAGCAGCTGCTTGCGAATGACAGTAAACACCGGGCCGGGCGCCTGCTGCTGGCGGCGGTTCTCGAGCGCCAGCAGAAACTGGATGAAGCTGAAGCTCAACTCAACACACTTATTGCCCAGCAGGAGCCGGAAAAACAAGCCGAAGCTAAACTCTTATTGGTTAAATTTCATATCCGCAATAAACATTTCGATGCGGCCGAAAAAGAGCTTATCGCGCTGGTGCAGGCCAAGCCAGATGAGGAGCGTTTTCGGGTTCTCCTGATTCGTTTCTATGCTGAGCAGAAAGATGAGACAAAATCTTTGGCGGTTCTGGAACAGGGCCTGAAAGATCTGCCGGAATCATTGGTTTTGACCGAAATGATGGCCAAATACATGTTCAGTCAGCAGAAAGTTGATGAATCCAAAGCGTTGTTAGTCGGTTATACCGAGAGAATGAAAACCGGGCCGCAGTTTCTCCGGGCGAAACTTCTGTTAGCCCAGATGGCTGTGCAGCAGAAAGAGTACGATTCCGCTTTAGCTCTGGTTGACGAAGTTTTGCAGGAGAATAATGGTGATTTGACGGCGCATATCCTGAAAGGGGATCTGCTGCTGCAGCGCAGCGATTTTGACGGAGCGATCGCCGAATATCGGGCGGTTTTGAAAGATGTGCCGCAAAATGTGCCGGTAATGTTCAGTCTGGCTAAAGCTCATCTTGGCAATAAAGAACCGGAAATTGCTTTTGAACTGCTGCAGAAAGCATTTGCGATTGATGCCCGGATTGCGCCGATGACGATTCTTCTTGCCCGTATCTACCAGCAGAAAGGCCGGTTTGGCGACGCTTTAAAGACTGCCGAAAAAGGTTTGCAGCAGAATCCGAATTCTCCGGAGTTGTTAGAGATGACAACCCGGTTAATGGTACGCCGCGGTCGTTCGGCTGATGCTTTAGAACTGGTACGCCAGTATCTGGCCAAATTGCCTGATGATCCCCGTCTGAATGTTCTGCTGGCCCAGATTCAGGTCTCAATGCGTGATTTCCCGCCGGCGCGTGAACGCCTGTTGGAAGTTCTCAAAAAAGATCCTGATAACCGGGCCGCACTCTTTACGTTGGTGCGCCTCGAACTGCTTAAAGGTTCACCCCAGGAAGCTCTGGCCCGGGGCCAGGAACTGCGGGAAAAAGATCCTGAAAATCAGATTTATGCCCTGCTGCTGGCCAATCTCTATGAACAGACCGGTGGTTTCGCCGAAGCGGCTAAAATTTATGGTGAAGTCTTAGCCATAAATCCCAAATCCGTAGTCGCCGCGAATAACCTGGCCTACTATTACGCCGAACATCAACCTACCCCGGAGAACATCGCCAGGGCGCAAGAGCTGCTGGAACCCTACCTTGAAAAATTCAAAGATGAGCCGGTCTTAATGGATACCGCCGCCTGGGTCTATTACCAGGCCGGTGATAATGAAAAAGCGTTAAGTTTGTTGACCGGAGTTGCGGAAAAAATCAAAGAAGTACCCGAAGCTCTTTACCACTTAGGCATGATCAATAAAGCCGCCGGACATCCGGAAGCCGCAATAAAATATCTTAAGCAGGCGCTGGCAAACAAAAATCTGGCCACAGCCAAAGAAGCCCAAGCCGCTCTACAAGAGCTGCAGCAGAAATAAGACCAAACAATATAAAACCGGGCGAAACAGTTTCGCCCGGTTTTATATTTACTTCCCTTTTGGGGTCAGGCTTGACTTATGGGTATTTACGATATTGTCAGCAGGCTTTTATTGACT
>JAOZKP010000059.1:3852-12453 GCA_029935295.1 bacterium
GGGTCAGGCTTGACTTATGGGTATTTACGATATTGTCAGCAGGCTTTTATTGACTATTTCACCGAGATCTTTTGAAATTTGCGGATGTTCGGCTAATCTTTGCAGCTCTTTTTGCATCAGTTCCCGATAGGGAGAGGCGAAACGTTGCCAGCGGCTCATGAAGCCGGCCAGGCGGGCGGCAAGTTGTGGGTTGGTCTGATCCAGGGTTGAAATTTCACGGCTTAAAAGCCGGTAGCCGGAACCATCTTTCTGATGAAAGGCGACCTGATTAGCCAGGGCAAAGGTTGCGAGCAGGGACCGGACACGATTCGGATTGGTACGGATGAAGGCCGGGTGCCGGGTCAGATCTTTGACGCGATCGCCGGTTTCCGGATGTGGTACTAAAGCCTGCAGTGCAAACCAGCGATCGAGCAGCAGCGGGGTTGTTTCACTTTTGTGATAGAAATCAGTAAGCTCCGGCGGTAAAGCTGCCGGTGTTAGTTCAAGCAGTCCAGAGATTGCGGCTACCCGGTTAGTAAGGTTGTCGGCCATTTTGTACTGTTGTTGGCAAAGTTTTGCGGCGGGACCGTCCGGGCCGAGAGCGGTCAGGTAATCCAAAGCGAGATTTTGCAGGCGGCGCCGCGCCATATCTTGCGGAGTTGGCCGGTAGGGGCCTGAAACTTGAGATCTAAGATAAAGCTCTTCCAGCTCTTTTTGCCATTTTTGTGCGAGTTTCTTTTTTAAATCATGGCGAGCGGTAAAAATTTTCTGCGGATCAATCTCCGACAGTTGCTCACCGATATAGATCTCACCTGGCAGCGTTAGCAATTCGGAAATTCCGTCAGCTTTATCGGCAGGCCAGTCTTTCGCGATGATCATTCCAAATGTTTGGGTAAACAGCGATTCGGAGCTGTTCGAGGAGTTGCTGCTGTTGTTAATTCCATCAATAATTTCGATTAAGGCCAATTTTTGTCCCGCTTCCCAGCGGCTGAATGCGTCGCTGTCATGGGCGGCGAGAAAGGCGAGCTCAGTTTTATCGTAGTTGCACTCTAATTTTACCGGGGCCGAGAAGCCGCGTAGTAAAGAGAGTGTTGGTTTTTCGGTTATATTCTGGAAACGGAAACTTTCCTCTCTTTGCTTGATTTCAAGAACGCAGTTGCCGGATTGTTGGGATCTGAGATTTCCTGTATTGTCATTGTCGGCAATCTCTAAATTGAGTTCGTTACCTTGCTGATCCAGCAGAGCCATTGCCAAAGGGATATGCAGGGGGAGTTTTTCGGTTTGGTCCGGGGTTGCCGGGGATTTCTGACTGATGTTCAGGACAAATTCAAAAGTTTCCGGGTTCCATGACTGGACAACTTTCAATTCCGGGGTGCCAGCCTGATCGTACCAGCGCGAAAATTGCTCAAGATTGAAATTTGTGGCATCACTCATAGCCTTAAGCAGGTCGGAAATTGTAACTGCTGAGCCGTCGTGGCGTTCAAAATAGAGGGCCATTCCTTTTTTGAAGTCTTTAACTCCAAGCAGAACCCAGAGCATACGAATTATTTCAGCACCTTTTTCATAAATCGTAGTGGTATAGAAGTTGTTGATTTCAACATACTCTTTCGGCTGTACCGGGTGTGCCAGCGGGCCTGCGTCTTCCGGGAATTGAAAATTCCGCAGGCGCCGGACGTTGCGAATCCGGTTGCCACCGCCGGGGTAGGCAAAAGCGCCGTACTGCTGATCCCGAAAAACAGTCAACCCCTCCTTCAAACTCAATTGAAACCAGTCGCGGCAGGTGATCCGGTTGCCGGTCCAGTTGTGCAGATATTCGTGGGCAATAACTCCTTCAATGGCTTCGTAATCAGCATCGCTGGCACTGTCAGGCCGGGCCAGAACATATTTTGAGTTGAAAATATTAAGCCCCTTATTTTCCATCGCCCCGAAATTAAAGTCATCCACAGCCACAATCTGATAGAGATCAAGATCATATTCACGGCCGTACTCTTCCTCATCCCAGCGCATCGCCTTTTTGAGAGCGTTAATTGCGTGCGCACACTTTTCCCGGTTCTGTTCTTCAATGTGAAAATGAAGCGCAATTTCACGGCCGGACATGGTTGTAAAACTATCCCTTAAAGTAACCAGCTGGCCGGCAACCAGCGCAAAGAGATAGGCCGGTTTTCGGAAAGGATCTTCCCAGACAACAAAATGACGGTTGTCAGGCAGGTCACCCTGTTCTATCAGGTTGCCGTTGCTGACAAGCAGGGGAAAGCGCTCCTTGTCAGCCTCAATCCGGGTGCTGAAACTGGTCAGGACATCGGGCCGGTCGAGAAAGTAAGTGATGCGGCTGAAACCGTGTGGTTCGCATTGGGTACAGAACATAGAGCTCGAGGCGTAAAGCCCTTCCAGGCTGGTATTTTTATCGGGCTGAATCTCAGTGATGATTTCGAGTGTAAACTCTTGTGGGAGTTGATCAATTGTCAGGTGTTCCGCATCAACCCGGAATTGGTCTTGAGTCAGCGTTGTACCGTCCAATATGACTTTGCTGAGTTTCAATTTGCGACCGTCAAGGCGCAAAGGGGGCTGTAGCTTTGTATCAGAAGGGCGTTTAAGCTGCATTTTATTGGTGACAATTGTCAGCTCTTGTTGGAGATCAAAGTTAAGTTCGACCGACTCAATGAAAAATTGCGGTGGCTGATAATCTTTGAGATAAATAGTTTTTTGGGTTAATATTTTCGTCATTTTTGGTCCTTGAATGATTTTGGTGTCAGGCTTGATATATGGGTATTTCGTTAACAAATCTAGAAGTTCTTCTTAGCGGAACTTTCCTTCAACCGGTCTGTTTTACATCCGTTTGCAGAAAAATCAAGATTTTTCTGTTGTTGCCGGAAATTTAGTTTTTGTCACTACAAGGTTTTGATTTCTTTGCAAGATGATTTTGGGGATTTTTTTCTTGACGAAACCACTTTTTTTAGCTACCTAACGAACGTTAGTTAAAGAGCTGTTCTGCAGTTAAATTTATGGAGAGATGAGAATGTTGAGAATATTTCGTTGGGTTTGTATTTGTTGTCTACTTCTGGTTGGCAACAGTTGGGCTAATTCCGGGGGGCAAATGACTCCGGTAACTACGGTTTTGGTTACTCGCGACACAATTGTGGTGACAGAAGAGGCTATGGGCTGGATTGAAGCCAAGGTTAATCCGAAAATTGCGTCTGAAGTGGCCGGTCGGGTCGAGAAAGTTTATGTTGATACCGGCGAGATAGTTAAAACTGGCAGCCCGATGCTGGAGGTTAACAGTGAACAGCAGGAACTTGAAAAAAAGGGTTTGCGGGCAGATATCAGCCGGCTTGAAGCCTTAATTAAAAACCAGCGGCGTACGGTTGAACGTTATCAGAGTTTATTGGCAAAAAAATCAATTTCTCAGGAGCGTTTTGATAATGCTAATGTCAAGCTGATTACTCTAAAAGAGCAGTTGGCCGGCGCTCGTTCCCGCCTTGCCGACAACCAGCGGCGCCTTGCTAAAACTTCGGTAGTGGCGCCGGTGGGCGGTTGGATTGAGAAAAGATTTGTTTCAAAAGGTGATTTTGTCCGGCCGGGAACGCCGCTCTTTTTAATGGTTACCGATCATCTACTGCGGATTGTTCTGCCTTTCCCTGAAAGTGTAGCCAGCCGTCTGGCGGTTGGGCAGAAGGTTAAATTGACCTCACCCTTGAGTCACGAGCGGGTAATTGAGGCTGAGATCAACCAGATCAGACCGGCAGTTAACATCCAGAGTCGGGCTCTCGAAGTTATTATCTACCTTGAAAATCCCGGCGAATGGCGGCCCGGCGGCACCATAAATGGTACGGTTACTTTAGATCGTCATGATGATGGCCTGCTGGTTCCGGTTCAGTCTGTGGTTCGGCGCCCGGCAGGTAAGGTGGTTTATCAGTTTAAAGACGGCAAAGCTATTCAGCGTAAAGTGGTTACCGGCCAGTGTCAGGGCAATTTGATCGAGATATTAAGCGGTCTTGCAGGAGATGAAAAGGTAGTTGTTGATGGTGCCGGTTTTCTAACTGACGGGGCTGATGTCCGGGAGAAACCTTAATGAGTTTACCTGAACTATCCATAAAGCAGCACGTCCTGGCGGTTATGCTGAGTGCGCTTATCATCCTTTTTGGTCTGGTCAGCTATAATCGTATCGGGGTGGATGAATTTCCCGAGATCGATTTCCCCATGGTCTCGATTACAACAACGATGATCGGGGCTGACCCGGATATCATTGATACGACAGTTACCAATGTTATCGAAACTTCGGTCAATTCAACCCCCGGTATTGATCATATTCTTTCGCGTTCGGCTCCCGGAGTTTCCGTAGTTATCGTTAAGCTGGAACTCAACCGTGATGTTGATGTTGCTTTCAATGAGGTTCAGGCCAAAGTTAACCAGGCTTTGCGGGATTTGCCGAAAGAGGTGGACCCGCCGGTGGTTGCCAAAATGGAGCTTGGGGCCGCTCCGGTAATGTGGTTGAGTCTGTCGGGTGACCGTACTCTGCAGCAGCTTAATCAATATGCGCGAAATATTGTCAAGAAACGGCTCGAATCGATTGCGGGTGTAGGCGAGGTTAAACTCGGCGGCAAACGCGATCGGACAATTCGGGTAAATCTTCAGCCTGAAGCCATGGCTGGTTTGGCAATTACCATCGGCGATGTGGTTCGGGCATTTCATGCCAATCACCTGCAGATGCCGGGCGGCTATCTGGTCGGTGGGATGCGGGAAAATCTGATCAAGCTTAACCTTGAATTTCATAATGTCAATGAAATTGCCAACTTAATCATTGCCCATCGGGGAGAAGCAGCGATCCGTTTGCAACAGATTGCGACGGTGGTTGACGGTCTTGAAGATAACCGCAAGCTGGCTCGCTACAATGATAAACCCTGTGTCAGCATCGGGATTGTCAAAATCACCGGTTCAAATACGGTTGCTATCGTAGATACAGTTAAAGAGAAACTAGAAAAAGAGATTATCCCGCAGCTGCCACCGGGTCTCAAGGTTGAAATTGCCTCTAATGACGGTGTTCATATTGAAGCTTCGGTTGCTGCCTTAAAAGATCATATTATTCTGGGAACTTTGTTTGCGGCCCTGGTGGTTTTCGCTTTTCTGACCTCTTTTCGCTCGACCCTGATTATTTCGACCGCAATCCCGGTATCCCTGCTCGGGGCGATTATGGTGATGTATTTCGCCGGTTTTACTTTTAACAAGATGACTCTGCTGGCGCTGCTGCTGCTGATAGGTGTAGTTGTTGATGATGCGATTGTTGTCTTAGAGAATGTTTTCAGTTATCGAGAGAAGTTTCCGGATATGAATCCGTCAGCAGCGACTCTGGCCGGTACGAATCAGGTCATTTTTCCGGTGCTAGCGGCAACATTTTCGCTGGCATGTATTTTTGCTCCGGTAATATTTATGGGTGGTATCATCGGTCGTTTTTTTACCGCTTTTGCGGTGGTCGTAACGGTGGGCGTGCTTACTTCTCTGTTTATCTCTATCACCCTGACGCCGATGCTCTGCTCCCGCTTTTTAAGCATCAAGCCAAAACAGGGCAAACTTTATATTTTATGGGAATCAGGACTTCAGGCTCTAGAGAACCTCTATCGAAAAGTTTTGGGATTTGCTTTACGTTTTCGCTGGATGATGATTATTCTGGCAGTAATTATGGTCTGGGTGTTTATGCCGCTGGCTGGGAAAATCGGAAAAAGTTTTATGCCGCCCGAGGATAAGGGGCATTTCATAATTACCTTGAAAACTCCTTTGGGCTCTTCCATTGAGTATACCAACGACCGGTTGGCGGCGGTCGAAAAAGTATTAAAAACTCATCCAGAAATTCGCTCCTATCTCTCATCCATCGGTAATGATGCTACCGGGCAGGTCTCCCGCGGGGAAATCTCGGTGCGCCTGACTCCTCTGGAAGATCGCAAATTAAAACAATACGATCTTATTCCGATTTTGCGTAAAGAACTGGCGGAAATTCCCGGAGTTATGGCCTTTCCTTCACCGGCCTCATTTATTGGCGGCCGGCGGGGTGAACCGCTGCAGTTCAGTCTGACTGGGCCGGAACTGAGCCAGGTCGCAGAGTTGGCGCATAAGCTGAACCGGAAATTGGCAAAACTGTCGGGTCTGGGCCGGATTGACCTTGATCTGCAGCTTGATCTGCCTCAGGTCAAGCTGGTCATCGACCGGGTTCGGGTGGCTGACCTTGAACTTTCAGCCATGGATGTGGCGATGGCGGTCAATGCCATCATCGGCGGTTATGATGTTGCCAAATATAATGATGAACCCGGAGATGGTGAGCGTTACGATATCCGCCTGAAAGCAACTCCCGGTAAAATCACCACGCCTCAGGATTTACGTCGTATTTACCTGCGCACAAGAAGCGGCGAGTTGGTGCGGCTCGATACTGTGGCTCATTTTGAGGAGATCCTGGGGCCGGCGGTTATCGCTCGTTACGATCTCCAGTATGCGGCTGAATTTTATGCGACTCCGGATATTGCTTTGGGTTCGGCGGTAAAGAAAATAATGGCCGCCAGCAAAGGTCTGTTGCCGCTTGGTTACAGTGTCAAAATGCGGGGTCGGGCCGAAGAGTTTGGCAAGACTGTGCACTATATCAGTTTCACTTTTATTATGGCGATTATCTTGGTTTATATGGTGCTGGCGAGCCAGTTTAACTCATTTGTTCAGCCGCTGGTGATTATGGTAGCGCAGCCGCTGGCGATTGTCGGGGGCATTGGCGGTTTGTGGCTCTTTGGTCATGGACTTAATATTTTTTCAATGGTCGGGCTGGTTCTACTGATGGGATTGGTAACCAAAAATTCTATTCTTCTGGTTGATTTGACAAATCAATTGCGGCGTGAAGGAAAAAATATTTCTGAGGCCCTGCATGAAGCTTGCCCCGATCGTTTGCGGCCGGTTTTGATGACCGCTTTCACCCTGATTCTCGGGATGCTGCCGGCGGCCCTGGGTTACGGTGCCGGAGCCGATACCAACGCCCCACTGGCGGTGGCGGTTATCGGCGGGATGCTCAGTTCAACCATATTGACCCTGCTGGTGGTGCCGGCGGTCTATTCTCTGGTTGAAAATGGTCTTGACCGGATAAGCCGGCTGCGGAAAGGCGGTTTTAAATGGAAAAAGGGAGCCGCGAAATGAAAAAGAAATTTCTGGTTGTAAATATTATTTTGTGTCTGTTGTTTTTTGCCGGCGGTAGCTTTGCCGAAACCCTGGAACAGGCTTGGGAGATTGGCCTTAAGGTTGATCATCTTATCAAGGCCGCCGGGGAGGATACCAACGCGAAAGTAGCGCAGCTGGCGGCCACCAAAGGTCTGCGTCTGCCGACTGTCAATCTTGGTGCCGGTTACCTCTGGCTTGATAATGAGCCGGGAGCCTACCTTTATGATAGAGAATTCAGTACCGCCGATGATAAATCACTCTCCTATAACGCTACGGTCTCTCTGCCGCTTTATACCCATTTTCAGATAAGTTCAGCAATTGATGCCGCGACCGCAAACCTTAAAGCGGGTGAATTTACCGAAATTGCGGCCCGGCAGAAGGTTAAATTAAAGATTGCCGAAGCCTATATCGCCATTATTTTGCGAAAACAGCAGACTGATGTTGCCTTAAGTCACGAACAGAGCCTGGCCGCGCATACGGTTGATGTTAAAAACCTGCATGATGTCGGCATGGTGCCGGTTAATGATCTGCTGGCGGCACAGGTGGCGCTCGCCAATGCCCGGCAGATGTTGCTACAGGCTCAGAACCGGCTTGATCTTGCGCGTTCCGCCTACAATCGTCTGCTCAATCGGCCCCTAGATTATGAGGTTGAAATTTCCGCAATCCCGCTGCACTATCCCACAGTTGATCTGGCCGATTTAAGTCAAATGGCGAGTGACAAGCGCCCCGAACTTATGGCTCTGGGACAGCAGGTGGAAGCTCTGCAATGGCAGGCCAAGTCGGCGAAAGCGGAGAATGGGCCCAAGGTGATATTAAGAAGCGGTTACGATTATCGCGAGAATTCGCATCAGGTCAATGAAAGTGTCTGGCAGGCAATGGTTTTGGCCTCATGGGATATTTTTGATGGAAATGTGGCTAAACACAAGGGGTTGGCTCTGCAATCCCGATCCCGGGCGCTGGCGGAACAGCGGCAGGAGTTGGCGACCTTGATTCAGCTGCAGGTACGTCAGGCCTGGCTCGATATGGAGGAGAGTCGGAAGCGGATAGAGGTTACCAAAGAGACCCTGGAACAGGCCGAAGAGAACCTGAAAGTAACCCGGGATCGCTACAAGGAGGGCGTTGGTACCAACACAGAAGTTCTTGATGCGGAGACCCTGAGGACAATTAATTATGTTAACTACGATAAAGCCGGCAATGATGCTGTTTTCGCAGTCATCCGCCTGCATTATGCCACCGGAAATCTTTAGCAATGAGCAGCGAAAAACAGCATAGTAAAGCCGAGATTCTGGCGAAAACCATTCCGTTATTTGCGGCGGCCGGTTATTCCGGGGTCAGTATGCGCCAGATAGCACAAACTGTTGGTATTAAAGCCGCGTCACTTTATCACCACTTTCCTGACAAGCAGGGCCTCTACATTGAGGCGCTGTCGCAGGCTTTCAG
>JAOZKP010000282.1 GCA_029935295.1 bacterium
GGATTGCAGGCCGGAGATACGGTTACGATTACGCTGGTTGCAACCAACAACGGTGACGGCCCGGCCTACAATGTCAGCCTCAATGACCTGATTAACGACAACAACGCCAAGGGTAACGGCATTTCCGACGGAATCGTTAATGGCAGTGATGTCATAGTCTATGACTGCACGACCATTGCCGCGGCGACAACCCCCGCTGATTTTACTTACAGCGTTAGCGGTGTGTCTCCCGCCTGCCGGATTGACTACAAGATCATCGGTGATAGCGCCATTGCCGTCGGTGCCAGTCGAACCTTCAGTTTTACGGTTGAGATCGCTGCGACAATGGTGACCGGCTCTAACTTTATCAACCGGGCTTTAACCAACGGGTGGAGCTTAAAACCCAGTGATTCAGAATCGTTAAACCCGAATTACGACCGCGAAACTAAAGCCGCGGCCACTGACAGCATTGTTTCCGAGAAAGTAACCGATGCCAAGAGCCTTACGGCCACGTCTGAACCCGGCACGTCAAATAATAAAGTGGCGATCGGTGAAGTCGCGGAATACCGCCTCGAATACACATTCCCGGCCGGCGCAACCCTGGATGTAACCTTAAGGGACAGTATTCCCTTGGGACTGGGTTATATAGCGGGATCGGCGACTCTGGATCGGGATGACAGCAACATTACTACCGCTGATAATCCAGGAGGAATTAATGGCAACACCCCCGGCACTCCGGTAGCCGTCACCCTGACCCAGTCAGCAAATAAGAGGCTACTGAGTCTCCCCTTGGGAACGGTTACCAATAACAGCGGCAAAGCTGCCCATCTGGTCCTTACCCTTAAATGCGTGGCGAGAAACAGCAGCAGCAACAATACGGGCACAAGATTAACTGATCAAATCCAGATGCGCTGGCATGATGCCGCTGGAACGGGATATACAACCTCGGGAAACCGGGTTACAGTACTGGTGGTCGAGCCAGTTCCGGAGATCATTAAAACCGCGACTCCGATCTCAGCTGAGGGTGGTGATACGATCACATTCACGGTGAAACTCTGCAACAACGCCACCGGCAATTATGCCGCCAGCGCTTTTGACTGGGTTTTCAAAGATGATCTGTCGCCTGATTATCAGAATCCGCAGATCACGAATATTGATGCGGGAACAACCGGGGCCATTGCTACAGCCGCATTTACCGGTAATCTTCTTGAGGGAACGATTGATAAGCTCGACCCGGGTGAGTGTGTCACTATAACCTACACAGCTGATGTCCGGGCGGATGTAGGCTTCGGCCAGGTGATCAACAACACGGCCGAATTTATGACCACCAGCCTGCCGGGAGACCACGGTACCAATGATGCCACACCCGGAAATCCCGGGGATGTTACCGGCGAGAGAACCGGAACGGGCAATATCAATGATTTTTCCGGCGCAGATTCAGCCCACGTCAACACCAATATTCCCAATATAGGCAAAAGTATCATCACTCCGCAAACCTGGTATCCTATCGGCGATGTTGAGACTTTTGAACTTACCCTCGGTATTCCGGCAGGTGGCACTTCTAATTTCATCGTCACCGACACCCTGCCGACGGGGCTCATTTATGTTTCCGGAACCGAGTCAGTTACACCTCCGGCTGGATTTACCTCCACTAACCCACCCACATTCAGTTGGGATGCGACGACGCGAAAGTTGGAGTGGGATTTCGGGAATGTAACTCAATCCCCGGCGGCTGACCTTACAATTACTTATGATGTAAAGGTCGATAATATACTCGCCAATCAGGACGGCACCCATCTTACAAACAGTGCCATTCTGACTTACGGCGCAAGTCAAAGCGCCGGGCCGGTTACGCAGACCATGACCGTCGGTGAACCCAACCTCTATATGGAAAAGACGCCGCAGACGACACCGGTTAACCTTTATCAGGCAGGAGATTCTCTCCGCTACCGGGTGGAGATCTGGAATAACGGCCATACCACCGCCTACCAGATGGACTGGCGCGATGTATTGCCGAATCACGGGGGGGAGAACGGGCTTTATGATATTACCAATCAAATTCTGGTGATTGTTGATGGCGATGTGTACAGAAATGCTACGACGATGCCTGTTGCGACGGGTGATTTAGTGGTTTCGACGACAACAAGTAGCAGTTATAATGACACTATATCCTTGTCTGATTTTGAGATGTCAGCAGGTAGTCATTTTTATGTTGAATTTGATTGTAAGTTGATGGACTTTGTGGTTGCCGGGGAAATCCTGAGGAATGAGACGGTGGCAACTTATGCGAGCCAGGCCAGCGGCGATAACAGCATCGGTGTTCGTGATTGTGCGAGTTCGCCATGTGATGATGATAATGTTGGCGTTCTCAACAATTACGGTACCACCGCTGCTTTTGACCTTGAAGTTGAGGCAAAAATCTGTATTGTCAAAACGCTTATTGGCGGGAAGGATCACTTTACTATTGGTGAAGACTTTGTCTATAATTTGCGTACCTGGGTATTCGAAGGTGTATCACCCGATGTCGAAGTCCACGATAATATTCCAACCGGACTGACGCTGCAGAGCCATCATATCAGCACCCCGGGTATGGGAATCATCTTTTTTTCAGACCCCAATTATGATACACCTAATGACAATGTATGGTTTGGTTTCGGTGATGTAAGCAATGCCGATAATAACGATCCCGCTGATGACTATTTCGATACAGAACTAACGGTTCGGGTTGATAATATTCCTGCCAATCAGGATGGTGCGACAATTACCAATGGGGCCTTTGTCCGTTGGTCGCCAGTTGGTAATCCTGACACCGATGTTCCTTCTGGAACCGTTGATATCCAGGTGGCTGAACCTGATCTTGAGGTTAGCAAAAGGGTCCGGCCCGGTACCCAGGCGCGAGACGGTTTAGCCATCTATACGGTTGTAGCCCAACATAGTTCCAGCAGCACTGCTGATGCTTATGACCTGGTGATTTTTGATGCATTGCCGGTGGGGCTGACCTTTGTTTCTTCGTTTGAACCCAACCTTGGTTCCGGTCAGAATCTGGAATTTCGTAAGGTGTCCCTGCTAAAGGGCGAGGTGTGGAAAGTTACTTACCTGGTCCGGGTTGACAGTAACGCGCCGCAGGGTATTCTGGAAAATAGTCTCGATCTTGAATGGTCGAGTATCTCCGGGGCTGACGGCAGTGAGCACAGTGGCCGAGATGGAAGTAACTGCGGTCAGACTAGTCCGCTAAATGATTACTGCAAGGTGGAGAAAGCTCCTTTGACGGTTGTAGCTACCGGTATTGACATTCAAAAAACCGTCTATCTCAGTCATGATGGTGGTACCTCATGTCCCGGCGGTGAACTTGCCGCTGGCGAGAACGGAACCCCGGTAACCTACTGTTTTGTTGTGACCAATACCGGCAATACCTATCTTGATAAAGTTTCTCTCAAAGATCCATTGTTGGGGATCGACAAGATTTTAAACACGGTGCCCATGGCTCCAGGAGCGGTGCTTGCAGATCATTTTGAAACTGTAATTACCGGAGACCAGACCAATACGGCATCTGTTTCCGGTAATCCGGTTGACAGTCAGGGCCACGACCTGCCCGGGATCATCAGTCCTCATGACAGTGATACGGCCCGGGTTGATTCGATTGGCGCGGGAGTTCCGGCGATAATCAAAAATATTGTAACGCCCGAAACCTGGTACCCGGTTGGCGAAAAAGAGACCTTTGAAATCACACTGGGTGTACCCTCCAGATATATTGCTGATTTTGTTGTTACCGACATACTTCCGCAAGGTCTTGATTATGCGGGAGCCTATAATATTACGCTTCCTGCCGGTTTTACCTCAACCAATAATCCGGCGCAATTTACCTGGAATCCGGCGACCCGGGCGTTGAAATGGGATTTCGGAAATGTCACAAAAGATCCGCCTTCCGGTACTCTCAAAATCAGTTATGATGTCAGGGTCGAGAATATTC